>JANNWA010000121.1:0-16244 GCA_031408275.1 Pseudomonadota bacterium | reverse complement strand
GGCGGCCGCGGCCTGCAGGGCGGCGGGCATCTGGTCGACGGGAAAGAACACGCCCGAGAGCAGCGACGTGGGCGTGATGACCAGAGTGAAGTAGTACATGAAGAAATCGTAGTTCGGCGCAAGCGCGTTCATCGCAAGCGCGACTCCCGCGAAGGCCAGGCCCGTGACCACGATCACCGGCAGCACCGCCAGCGCGTAAGCGGGCGCGGCCACGCCCAGCACCGTCACGACCGCGAGGATCGATACGCCCGACAGCGTGGCCTTGGTGGTCGCCCAGAAGAGCTCGCCGAGCACCACGTCCTCCAGCAGGATCGGCGCATTGAGGATGCCCTCCCAGGTCTTTTGCTGGTGCATGCGCGAAAAGGCGGAATACATGGCCTCGAAGGTGGCGGCGTACATCGTGCTCGAGACCACCATGCCGCCGGCGAGGAAGGTGACGTAGGACACGCCCTGCACCGCCGGCATCATCGCGCCCAGGCCATACCCAAGGCCGAACAGGAAGATCATCGGGTCGGCGAGGTTGCCCAGCATCGAGGGGATGGCGAGCTTTCGCCAGACCAGCAGATTGCGGGCCCAGACGTGCACGAAGCGCAGGGAAAGCACAGGAGCGGCGAAGATGCGCGTGCCCATCCTAGTCCCTCAGGTCCCGGCCGGTCAGCTTGAGGAACACGTCCTCGAGGTTGGCCGGGCGGTGCAGGTAGATCAGCTCGGGTTCGGCCTTGAGGCTGGCGACGACCGGCTCCTCGTCCGTTGCATAGCAAAACGCGGTTTCCCCGACGATCTCCAGCCGGCCGGCCAGCGGGCGCACCTTTTCGGCCCACACCTCGAACCCGGGTCCGTGCACCTCGACCACGTGCGGTTCGATGTGCTTCGCGATCAGTTCGCGCGGCGAGCCGAGCGCGATGATCCGGCCGCGGTCCATGATCACGAGGCGCGAGCACAGGCGCTCGGCTTCTTCGAGGAAGTGCGTCGTGAGGAGCAGCGTCTTGCCTTCCTGCTTGAGGCTCTTGAGGCGCTCCCAGATGAGGTGCCGCGCCTGCGGATCGAGGCCCGTGGTGGGCTCGTCGAGGAACACGACTTCGGGATCGTTGACCAGCGCGCGGGCAAGGGTCAGGCGGCGTTTCATGCCGCCGGACAGCGTCTGGATCTTGGCGCTCTCGCGGCCCGACAGTCCGGCGAATTCGAGCAACCGCGGGATGCGCGCATCGATGTCCGCTTTCTTCATGCCAAAGTAACGGCCGAATACCTGCAGGTTCTCGCTCACGCTGAAGTCAGGGTCGAGGTTGTCGAACTGCGGGACCACCCCGACCCTCTGGCGCGCTTCGCGCGCCTCGCCGGGCACCGGCCGGTCGAGCAGGCGGATCGCGCCGGCATCGGGGTCGATCAGGCCCAGGCAAAGCTTGAGCGTCGTCGTCTTGCCGGCGCCGTTGGGCCCGAGCAGCCCGAAGCACTCCCCTGCCTGCACTTCGAAGTCGATGCCTGCCACGACTTCTTCCGCGCCATAGCGCTTGCGCAGCGCCGATACCGTGAGCACGGCGCTCATCGCCCCCGCCAGTTCGATTGCACGATCGAGCGGATCACGCTCAACCGCTGGTGGAAGAAGTGGTCGGCGCCCGGCACCACGATCACCGGGAGGTCCTGCGGCCGCGCCCAGTCGAGCACGTCCGCGAGGGGCACCGTTTCGTCGCGCTCACCGTGGATTACCAGCGTGCCCGCGGGGACCGGGCGGGCATCGAAGCGTTTTACCGCGACCCCGACCAGCACCATCCGTTCCGGGATCACGCGCTGCGCGAGGTGCGTCTGCACGAACGAGCCGAAGGAAAAGCCGGCCAGCACCGGCGGGGCAGGCCGCGCGGTTTCCCCGAGTTCGGCCTGCGCCCACGCCAGCACCGCGGCCATGTCCTCGAGCTCGCCGCGCCCTTCGTCGTGGACGCCTTCGGTAGCCCCCACGCCGCGGAAGTTCGGCCGCACCGCCGCGTAACCCAGTTCGACGAAGCTGCGCGCGAGCGTCTGCACGACCTTGTTGTCGAGGGTCCCTCCGAACAACGGATGCGGGTGTGCGACCAGCGCCACGCCGCGATGGTTGTCCGGCACGTCGACGGCGCATTCGATGCGGCCGTCCGGACCGGCGACCAGTTCGCGGCGCGTTGAAGGCCGCATCAGATCTTGAGTCGTTCGACTACCCGGCCGTGCTTGACGTGCTCGTCGATGATCTCGTCGATGTCGGCGCAGTCGACGTAGGTGTACCAGACCGCCTCCGGGTACACCACGATCACGGGCCCTTCCTCGCAGCGGTCCAGGCACCCGGCCTGGTTGATGCGCACCTTGCCTTCGCCTGAGAGGCCGAGTTCCTTGACGCGCTTCTTGGCGTAATCGCGCAACTCAGAAGCGCCTTTGGCATTGCAGGACTCGCGCTCGCCTTCGCGCTGGTTGCAGCAGAAAAAGACGTGCCGCTGGTAGTAAGACATGGATAAGCCGCCGGAATCGAAGGCGCCATTCTACCCGCGGGAGCCCTCTTCCCCGTGCTTGGCGGCGAGCAGGATCAGGTACAGCAGCGCGGCAAACGGCCACAGCGAGGACAGCAGCCGCGTGAGCCCATTGAAATTGAGGAAATGCCCCTGTGCCCAGACCGCGAGCGCGGAAGCGAAATAGGGGTTGGCGGGCGCGAGGTTGACCAGCACCGTCGCGCCCATCAGCAGCACCGCGGCCAGCGCAAGGCGCACGATGCGCGGCAGCATCGCCGCGGCAAGCAGGACGGGCAGCCCGACGGCAAGCCCGATCAGCGCGCCGGGCGTGAGCCAGAGCAGGAAGTCTTCCGCCTGCCGCAGGATGGCGAACGCGCCGGCTTTGACCAGCAGCCCGAGGCCGACCAGCGCGGACAGCGTGCGCAGCAGCGGGGCGCCCGGCGCGAGGATCGCGGAGGCGGTGAGGCCGACGGCGACCAGGTTGCAGGCCGCCGTGATGGCCTCGATGGCGATGAACACATCCGCCTCGTACGCACTGCCGGCGGGCTGGCGAAACAGGTCCCTCAGGTCGCCGGCGCCGAACAGCAGGCTCGCCGGGTTCAATTGCGTGGCGAGCCACAGTGCCAGCAGCACGAGCCCGGCGTCCGCGCGCGCGCCCGGCAGCACGTCACGGGCGCGCCAGCGCAGCAGGGGGCCCTGGCCGAGCAGCCACCCCACGCTGCGCATCCCCAGCAACGCGCCGAGTGCAACCCCCGCGAGGTTGCAGGCGACATCGACGTTCGACGCGAATCGCGTGGGCAGGAACGTCTGGGCCGCCTCGAGCACGAGCGTGAGCGCGGCGCCGGACACGAGCGCCACCCAGAATGCCGCAAGCCCCGTCACGCGCGGATGCAGCGCAAGCAGCGCGAGCCATCCGAAGGGAACGAAGCCGAGCACATTGGCCGCAAGGTCGAAGCCGGTCAGGTAGCGCGGCCGCGACGCGGTCAGGTAGGCGAACGCCGAAATCCCGGAGTCGCGCCAGCCCGAGAACGGGTACAGCGTCGCGTAGACGACGAGGAGGACGTACGCGAGGAACAGGAACCGGGCGAGGGGCGATGCGCGCATCGCGGCATCCATCGCGTGCTAGAGGACCTTGAAAACTGCCCAGGCCTGCACCGCGATCCAGGCGACGGCCACGGCAAGCAGGGCCGCGAGCAGGCGGTTGCGGAACTGGCCCTGCGCGTACAGCGCCGCGAACGCGCGCTCGAGTTTCTCGGCGCGCTCCTCGGCGAGCAGCTTGTGCAAGAGGCGCGGCACCTGCGGCAACGTGGCCGCCCAGTAAGGCGCTTCGCGCTTCAGGTTGCGCACCACGCCGCGCCAGCCGATCTGTTCGACCATCCAGCGTTCAAGATACGGCTTGGCGGTCTTCCACAGGTCCAGGTCGGGATCGAGCTGCCGCCCCAGGCCTTCGATGTTGAGCAGCGTCTTCTGCAACAGCACGAGCTGGGGCTGGACTTCGACATTGAACCGGCGCGAAGTCTGGAACAGGCGCAGCAGCAGCCGGCCGAAGTAGATCTCCTTCAGTGGCCGGGCGAATATCGGTTCGCACACCGCGCGAATGGCGGCCTCGAACTCGTCCAGGCGCGTCTCCGGCGGCACCCAGCCCGCTTCGAGGTGGGCCTGCGCCACCCGCGTGTAGTCGCGGTTGAAGAAGGCAAGGAAATTGCGCGCGAGGTAATTCTTGTCGACTTCGGTGAGCGTGCCCATGATGCCGAAATCGAGCGCGATGTAGCGGCCGAGGCGGTCGCCTTCGGTGACGACGAAAATGTTTCCCGGGTGCATGTCGGCGTGGAAGAACCCGTCGCGGAACACCTGGGTGAAGAAGATCTCCACGCCGGCCCGTGCGAGCTGGCGGAGGTCCACGCCCTTGGCACGCATGGTCTCGATCTGCGACACGGGGGTGCCGTACATGCGCTCCATCACCATCACGCGCTGCGAGCAGTAGTCCCAGTGGATCTCGGGCACGAGCAGCAGCGGCGAGCGCTCGAAATTTCGGCGCAGCTGGCTCGCGTTGGCCGCCTCGCGCATGAGGTCGAGCTCGTCGTCGAGGTGCTTGGCGAACTCAGCCACCACTTCGCGCGGCTTGAGGCGCCGCCCGTCGGCCCAAAGCTTCTCGACCAGGCCCGCGGCGGTGTCGAGCAGCGCGAGATCGCGGGCGATGATCGCTTCGATGTCGGGGCGCAGGACCTTGACGGCCACCTCGCGCCCATCGGCCAGGACGGCCAGGTGGACCTGCGCGACTGACGCACTGGCCACCGGGTCGCGCTCGAACGACGCGAACACGGCGCTGATGGGGCGGCCGAGCGAGCGCTCGATTTCCGCGGCCGCCTCCGCCGAGGGGAAAGGCGGCACCTGGTCCTGCAGTTTGGCGAGCTCGTCGGCCAGATCGTTCGGGAGCAGGTCGCGCCGGGTGGAGAGCATCTGCCCGAACTTCACGAAGATGGGCCCGAGCGCCTCCAGGGCACCGCGCAGCCGCTCTCCGCGCGGCTCGCTGCGCTCGGTGCTTGCCAGCGCGAGCAACCAGCGCACCCGTCCCGGGGGGACGAACTCGTACAGCCCGAACCGGAGCGCGACCGAGACAATGCGCAGCAGTCGCAGGAACTGGTTCATTGGGCGCTTTCAGTGCCGGTCGGTGAACCCGGCGGTCCCGCGGGCCGCCCAGCGCGCTGCTCGAGCCGCGCGAGGTCGTCGCGCAGCTTTGCCACTTGCGCCGCAAAGCCGTCGAATTCGGCGCGCGACACGAGAATACGGCGTTCCTCGACGGCGTACTCGATGACATTCTCGGCCAGGCGCCGGCCCGCCTCCGCCTGCCATGCGGCGAACTCGCGGGCGGTGCCCACCATGCGGTGGGCGAGCACGTCGCCGAACACCCGCGACAGGTCCTCCTCGACATCCCAGCGCAGGTAGCGTAGCAACGCGAGGATCTCGGTCGCGAGGCGCGCGTTGCCGGAGATGTCCACCGCGCGCAGGAGATGCTCCTCGCCCCTGGCAAGCGCGGAAAAGATTTCCGGCCTCGCGGTGATGACCAGCGTCGCCTCGCGCCCGGCTTCGGCCGGCACGGCCCGCCCGCCTTCGCCGATCCCCATCCTCAGCGGAGGCAACGGCGCAAAGCGCAGCTCGACGAGCTCGCCCGCGAACGGCGCGAGCTTGTCGCGCGCCCAGGCTTCGCGCTCGAGGAGGTGGTTGAGCGCCGTCGCGGCGCCAGTGTCGAACAGGCCCATTCGCAACCCGGGAATTCAAACGCGCGGGAGTTTAAACGCGCGGAAGTTGAAACACGCAGTTAAAACGACAAGGCCACCTTGCGGTGGCCTTGGGGATTATCGCAGAGGATGCTTCAGTGCATCTGCTGGATGCCTGCCAGCATCCAGCCGGCGGAGCCGTCGGCGGGCTTGGCAAGGTTCCAAACCTCCTCGAAACCGGCCGGGGCCTGGCCGGGAGTTTCGCGCACGAGTCCGGAGAAACGCACGCTCGCCCAGTGCTTGTCACCCTCGGTGACGACCTCGAGCAGGTCGGCGTTCAGCGTCACCACGTCGGTGAACTGCTTGGCGCCGCCGCGGGCATCGATGTCGCCCTTGAGCGCGGCGAACATCTCCGGCGTGGTGAACTCACGCAGTTCGTCAAGGTTGCCGGCGTCGTTGGCGGTCTGCAGGCGGATGTACGAAAGCTTCGCCTGACGGACAAAACCTTCGGCGTCGAATCCGGCCGGGATATTGGCCGCCACGCGTGCCGGCTGCGCCTCGAAACCGGCCGCCTGCGAGGGCGGGGGCGCGGCTACGGTCTCGTTGCCGAGGCCCGAGTACTGCATCGGACCACCGGCCGGCACCGCCTGTGGCGTTGCACGTCCGCGCATGAAGAAGCGCACGGCAAACACAATGGCGACGCCAAGCAGCGCCATCATGAGGATGCTACCCATCGCCCCGCCCAATCCGCCGCCGGCGAACATCGAGCCGAGCAGGCCGCCGATCGCGAGACCGCCGAGCATCGGCGCCCAGCGGCTGAGGGCCGACTGCGGCTGGGGCGCAGCTGCGGCCGGCGTTGCAGGAGCAGCCTGCTGCGCGTTGCGCGGAGGCGTGGCCGTCGGCGCGCTGGTGACGTTGCGCTGGGTGCCGACGTTCTTGCCGCCCCCGACTTTCGCCGCATCCGCTTCGCCGGCCGCAAGGCCGACACCTATGAGTGCTGCCATGAAGCCAAACAAGATCCGTTTCATTGTGTCCCAGTCCTTAGAAAGTCGTTTGTACGTCTTTTTGTTATGCACGCATCCTACCCTGCCAGAATAAAGTTTTGTAGGCCATTTAAGCCTACGTGCGGTATCCGCGGTGCAAGGCCACCACACCGCCTGTCAGGTTGAAGTATTCGACCCGTTCCAGCCCGGCGCGTTCCATCATGCTTTTCAATGTTTCCTGGTCCGGGTGCATGCGGATCGACTCGGCGAGATACCGGTAGGCCTCCCCCTCCCCGGACACCTTTTCGCCCAGCCAGGGAAGCACCCTGAAGGAATACAGGTCGTAGGGTTTTTCGAGCGCCTTCCAGACCTTGGAGAATTCGAGCACCAGGAGCCGGCCGCCGGGTTTCAGCACCCGCGCCATCTCGGCGAGGGCCGCGTCCTTGTGGGTCATGTTGCGCAGCCCGAAAGCTACGCTCACGCAATCGAAATACCCCGTCGGAAAGGGCAGCTTTTCCGCATCGCACTGGACGGCTGGGCCGACCGTCCCCGTGTCCAGGAGTCGGTCGCGGCCAACCGCAAGCATGCTGCCGTTGATGTCGGTCAGCCAGACCTGGCCGGCCGGACCGACGCGGCGGGCAAAGCCGTGGGACAGGTCACCGCTGCCGGCCGCGACATCGAGTACCCGGTCTCCGGCGCGCACGCCCGAAAGGGCAATCGCGAAAGCCTTCCAGGCACGGTGCAGGCCCAGTGACATCAGGTCGTTCATGAGGTCGTAATTCCCGGAGACGCGGTCGAACACCTCGCGCACCTTGCCGGCCTTGGCCCCCTCGGCGACCTTCTCGAATCCGAAGTGGGTTTCCGAGCTCATCCGCAGTGCCCTTTATTGGCGCCTGGTATCAAGGATGTAAGCCCTCGCTCTGAGTCGCGGCTGGCACCCGCGGCCGCCAGTTTCTGGAGGTACTCGGCCCACAGCCGGTCCCGGTCCGTCCCGAGGGAGTACAGGTAGTCCCAAGCGTAGATTCCCGTCGCATGCCCGTCCGAAAACGTCGGCTGGACCGCATACGACCCGACCGGGTCGAGCGAAGCGATATCGACATTGCGCTTGCCCGCCTGCAGAACTTCCTGGCCCGGGCCATGGCCGCGCACTTCGGCCGACGGCGAGAACACGCGCAGGAATTCGTAGGGCAAGGAGAAACTGCGGCCATCGGAGAACGCTATCTCCAGCAGGCGGGATTTCTGGTGCAGCTTGATTTCGGTGGGGGTCGGAGTGTCGCTCATGGCATCTCGTTCATTCGAGGCGGAATCATACATTGAGGTTTGTTTGCGCCGATTCCAAGATTGCAACAAATATGTCACGCAAAGTTCATACAATCGGTTCGGTCAAAGCTGAACGCGAGACGTCCCCATGGCGGTAAACATCCTGGTTGTTGAAGACGAGCCCGCGATCCAGGAGCTGATCGCCGTGAACCTGGAGCACGCCGGGCACCACGTGATCCGGACCCGGGACGCCGAAGGCGCCCTCGGCATCGTGAAGAACGCCCTGCCCGACCTGCTGCTGATCGACTGGATGCTGCCGGGCATGTCCGGCATCGCCCTCGCCCGGCAGATGCGGCAGGACGAGCGCACGCGCGGGATCCCGATCATCCTGTTGACCGCGCGCTCGGACGAGCAGGACAAGGTGGCCGGCCTGGAGGCGGGTGCGGACGACTATGTCACCAAACCCTTTTCACCGCGCGAGCTGATGGCGCGCATCAAGGCTGTCCTGCGCCGCCGGGCACCCCAGATGACCGACGACCCGGTCGAGGTCGGCGGCCTGCGGCTCGATCCCTCGACCCGGCGGGTGTTCGGCAACCAGGCGCCACTCAGCCTCGGTCCGACCGAATTCCGCTTGCTGCACTTCCTGATGACCCATGCCGAGCGGGTTCACTCGCGCGCGCAATTGCTCGACCAGGTCTGGGGCGACCACGTGTTCGTCGAGGAGCGTACGGTGGACGTCCACATCCGGAGGCTCAGAAAGGCATTGGAGCCGACCAGCCACGACCGCCACGTCGAAACGGTCCGCGGCTCGGGATACCGCTTTACCGCTGCGCCTGCATGAGAGAATAGGGCAGGGTTGGACAATCGGGATTCGCGAACCGCGGCGCCCGGTCTCCGGGGCTACTCCCGCCCCCCTTCCCAACCGACCTTCTGAAGCGAGGGTGCAGGATTGAACGCAGCTTGGGCTGGTTTCGTCAGTGCGCTAGCAGCGCTGGCTGTGACGGCGCTGATCGCCTGGCCGCTTGCCGGGGCCCACTGGTCCCTCGGACTGCTCGTCGCTGGTATCCTGCTGATCGCGCTTCACCACGTGCGCAATCTCGCCGCATTCGTGCGCTGGCTGGAGGGTCCGACGCGAGAGACGCTGCCCGCCGGCAGCGGGGCGTGGGAAGACGCGTTCGCGGAACTGCACAGGCACTTCAAGTCGCGCGACCAATCGGAGCGCGAGGTTGCGGAGGCGCTGAACCGCTTCCGCGCGGCCGGCCGGGCCCTGCCCGACGGCGTGGTGATCCTCAATCGCGACCGGCAGATCGAGTGGGCGAATCCCACGGCGGAGCGCCACCTCGACATCGACGCCCGGAGCGACGCGGGCCAGGCCATCACGAACCTGCTGCGCAACCCCGATTTTCTCGCTTACCTCGACTCGGCCGCGTACGCCGAGCCGCTGGTGCTGCGCCGCGCGCGCGGGGAGGCTTCGGTGCTGACCCTCCGGGTGATCGATTTCGGCGACAACCAGAAGCTGCTGCTGACGCGCGACATCACTTCCGAGGAGAAGCTCGACACCATGCGGCGCGACTTCGTGGCGAACGTTTCGCATGAGCTCAAGACCCCGGTGACCGTTCTGTCCGGCTTCGTCGAGACGCTGGCGGACGGGGAGATGGCGCTTTCGGCCGAGCAGAAGACAAAGTTCCTCGGGCTGATGTCCGAGCAGGCTCATCGCATGCAGCGCCTGATCGAGGACCTGTTGACCCTTTCGACGCTGGAGTCCTCGAACGCCCCCCCCGAGGAGCAGGCCATCGAAGTGCGGCCTTTCGTCGAGAAGCTTGCCGAGGAAGCGCGCCTGCTGTCCGGCGCCAGGCACAAGGTGCAGGTGTCGGTCGAAGCCGACGCGCGCCTCCTGGGCAGCATGCGGGAGATCGCGAGCGCCCTGTCCAACTTCATATCGAATGCGGTGCGATACACCCCGGAAGGCGGCACGATCAGGATCGGCTGGCGGCTGCGCGACGGCCAGGGCGTGTTCAGCGTCGAGGATTCCGGCATCGGGATCGAGCGCCGCCACATCCCCCGACTGACCGAGCGCTTCTACCGCGTCGACAACAGCCGCTCACGCGAAACCGGCGGCACCGGCCTGGGCCTTGCGATCGTCAAGCACGTGCTGAATCGCCACCAGGCGAGCCTCGAGATCACGAGCGAATTCGGCCGCGGCTCGACTTTCAGCGCCATTTTCCCCGCCCGCCGCGTGGAAAAACTCGACGCCGCCCGGGCGGCCTAGTCGGCCAGCACTTCGTACGTCATGCGCTCGAAGTCGGGGCCGCGTTCGATCAGATCGTTGAGTCTCACGCGCAGGGGCTGCTGCACGAACACCTCCACCACCCGCTTCGGCTTGTACCAGCCCGCCGGCAGGATCAGCGTCGGGGGCGATTTGAGCGCTGCTACCTCGGTGAGAGTGAGGGCCGAAACGTATTTCTCGCTGGCCGCATTCAGGCCGTAGGAGCGCACGGCGATCGCTGCCGGCAAGCCGGGCAGGAGGCGCAGGCCGGCGTTCAGCGCGCCGTCATTGCCCTCCATCAGCCAGCGCACCTGGGCGAGCATGAAGTTCTTGGCGTCGCCCGGGCGCACTGCCGCAAGCTGGCCGTGCATGAAGCGCTTGCCCGGGCTCCCGGCCGGCCGCTTCATGCGCAGCCCCGAGACGCTTTCGTCCTCGATCTGCCAGTGCTCGAGAAGGAAGCCGTGAACCGCGCTGTAATCGTCCTCGTCCTTGGTGCTGATCCGCCCGAAGGTCGCGATCTGGTCGCGCTCCGTCTGGCTGAGCTCCTTCTGCCCGCCCGGCTGGCGGAACACCTTGCCGAGGATGTAGTAGTGGATCGCCGCCATTTCGTTACAGACCAGCGCAGGCTGCGCCACCTGCTTGCGCTCGCCCGCACGCGGCTGGCGCGGCTGGCACCACTGGCGGTAGAGAAAGACGAGCAGCTGCTCGCAGGAGGGCTGCACGCAGTCCTCGCCGAGCGCAAGCTTGGCCGGCGACTCGCCCTTCCTCAGCAGACCGATCCGGTTTTTGACGCTCTTGGTCAGGCGGCTAACGTCGAGGAAGCGCGGATCCGCGATCTTCGCGTCGCCCGCGCCCGTCAGACGCTCCGGCGGCTTGTCGCCGCCGATGTCCACGATCAGCGGCAGCAGGCCTTCCTCGGTCACCGGTTGCGCCGAGACATCGACCTTCTCCGCCCAGCGCTCTAGCAGGAAAGCGACGAACGAAAGCTGCCTGCGCGCAAGCTCGTTGGGGTTGGCCAGGCCCATCAGGAGCGCGCGCATGTACTGGATGCGGGGCGAGGCGTCGTGAACGTCCCGGTTGAGGTAGTCCTTGACCTCCTCTTCCGTGACTTCGAGCTCTTCGGCGACCTTGTAAGCCTGGTGCAGCGCCTGCCAATCTCCGCCCGGCACCTCACGGTACGCGCGGTAGTGGTGGAACATCTTCAGGCCGCCGTAGGCGAGCACCCGCTGCGCCAGCAGGGCCGCGTGCGTGCGCATGCCGGTTTCGCCAGCCTGGCTTGCGGCCAGGCAGCGCAGGTACCCGATGCGCATGTTCTCCCACAGCGCGGTGGTGTCGGCGAAAATCGCCGATTCGACCTCCGCCATTGGCAAGGCCCGGTTCGTGAAGCGCTTGGCCTGCTCGATCTGTACGAAGGCGACCGCCTCGCGCAGCGCCTCGAGCACCTGGAGCCGTATCGCGGCCTTGCAGGGAAACCGGTTGAACTCGATGACCTGCTCGAGCAGCTGGCGCTGCGCCTCGGCGACGTTGGCCAGCGGCACGTGCTCCAGCCACTCCTTGCAAGTCGCGGCGTCGTTGAACTCGGGCGCGGATTCGGCCGAAATTTCCGGGAGTTCGAATGCGGAGTCGTTCATGGCTTCATTGTGCCAGCATCAGTTCAGCAATTGCGCGAGCTTCGCCGCGATCGCCGCGTCGCTCACTGCGGCTGCGGCGGCCGGGGTCGCCCGCCGGGGAGGGCCCCAGGCGGGATCGGGGAAATGCGGGTCGTCCGCGGCGCGCGGGATCACGTGCCAGTGCAGGTGCGGCACCAGGTTGCCAAAACTTGCAAGGTTCATCTTGTCCGGCCGGTAGAGGCCGCGCAGCGCCGATTCGGCCGCGAATACCGCCCGCATCAGCCTTGAGCGCTCGGGATCCGCAAGGTCCGTCATTTCGCTCACATGGCGGTTGAGCACAACCCTGCACAGGCCCGGATAACCGTCGCCGGGGGCGCGCACGATCCTGCAGAAATCGTCCCGCCAAAGCACGGTTCCGCCCTCCTCCACGCAGAGCAAGCAATCCATTGCCCGGATCCCCTCAGAGCAGGACGCGCTCTATCCCGCCGTTGTTGGCCTTCTGCACGAAACCCGGCAGCCAGTCGGGGCCGAGCAGGTGGCGGGCCAATTCGACGACAATATAATCGGACTGCACGCCTGTGTCATCCGCAAAGCGTGTCAATCCTTGCAAGCACGAAGGGCAGGATGTGAGCATTTTCACACTCCCCGCATGTCCGGCGGATTCGATCGCCGCGACCCCCTTCCTGAACTCCTCCTCCTTGCGGAAGCGCACCTGGGTCGACACGTCCGGCCGGGTCACCGCCAGGGTCCCGGCCTCCCCGCAACAACGGTCCGACAGGGTCACGTCCCCGCCCATCAGCGCGTTGACGACCTGCATCGGCTGCTGGGTCTTGATCGGACTGTGGCAGGGATCGTGGTACATGTAGCGCGTTCCCGCGACACCGTCGAGCTTCACCCCCTTCTCGAGCAGGTACTCGTGGATGTCGAGGAGACGGCAGCCCGGGAATATCTTTTCGAACTCGTACTTCTCCAGCTGGTCCATGCAGGTCCCGCAGGACACGATCACGGTCTTGATGTCGAGGTAGTTCAGTGTGGTCGCGAGGCGGTGGAACAGCACCCGGTTCTGCGTGATGATGCGCTCGCCCTGCTCGGCCTCCCCGGCGGAGGTCTGCGGATAGCCACAGCAAAGGTATCCAGGCGGCAAAACGCACTGCGCCCCGATCTCGTAGAGCATGGCCTGCGTCGCGAGCCCCACCTGCGAAAAGAGGCGCTCCGACCCGCATCCAGGGAAGTAGAACACCGCGTCCGAGTCCTCCGTCACCTTGCGGGGGTCGCGGATGATCGGTACGACGCGCGCGTCCTCGACATCGAGCAGCGCCCGCGCCGTCTTCTTCGGCAAGTTGCCCGGCATCGGCTTGTTGATGAAATGCACCACCTGCGCCACCAGCGCGGGCCGCCCGCCCGTCGTTGCCGGCGGGCGCCTGGTCTGCCTCCCGGCGAGGCCGGCGCGCTTCGCCAGCCTGTAGGCGAAGCGCTGCAGGCCGTAGCCCCATTCGATCATCGCGGTGCGCACGAGCTTGATCTTGCGCGGATCGGTCGCGTTGAGGAACAGCATCGACGCCGCGGTCCCGGGATTGAAGCGGCGCTTGCCCTGCCGGCGCAGGAGGTTGCGCATCGCGATCGACACGTCGCCGAAATCGATGTCGACCGGGCAGGGGCTCTCGCACTTGTGGCACACGGTGCAGTGGTCGGCCACGTCGCTGAACTCGTCGTAGTGCGCGAAGGACACCCCGCGGCGCGTCTGCTCCTCGTACAGGAACGCCTCGGTGAGCAGCGAAGTGGCGAGGATCTTGTTGCGCGGCGAATACAGCAGGTTGGCGCGCGGCACGTGCGTGGCGCACACGGGCTTGCACTTGCCGCAGCGCAGGCAGTCCTTGATGGATTCGTTGATCCTGCCGAGGTCGGACTGCTCGAGAATCAGCGATTCGGCGCCGAGCAGCGAGAAGCTCGGCGTGTAGGCATTGGCGAGGTCGCCGCCCGCCAGGAGCTTGCCCGCGTTGAAGTGGCCGTCGGGATCGATCTTCTGCTTGTACGCGCGGAACGCCTCGATCTCCGCCGGCTCGAGATAATCCATCTTGGTGATGCCGATGCCGTGCTCCCCGGAAATCACGCCGCCGAGCGACTTGGCGAGCCGCATGATCCGCGCGACCGAGTCGTTGGCCCGCTGCAGCATCACGTAATCGTCGGAATTGACCGGGATGTTGGTGTGCACGTTGCCGTCGCCGGCGTGCATGTGGAGGGCGACGAACACGCGCCCGCGCAGGATCTTCTGGTGGACCGCCTGCGCGCCCTCGACGATCCGGCCGAAGGCGAGGCCGCTGAAGATGCGCAGCAGGTCCTCGCGCAGCTCCGTCTTCCAGGAGACGCGCAGCGCGCGGGCCTGGAGCGCGGCGAACACGGTTGCGTACTGCCCGGCCAGGTCGGAATGCAGCGCACCCCATCCGGACAGGTCGGAGCTCACCTCGGTGGCCGGCGTATCCAGGTGGCCGAGCAGCCACTCCCAGCGCGCGCGCACCTTGGCGATGGCCTCCAGGGCCCGCTGCGGGCGCTCACCGAGCAACTCCACAGCCGCGATCTTCACGTCCTGCTGCACGAGCGGCAGGTCGCTCGCGAAATACTCCGCCAGCGCATCGAGCAGTTCCAGCTTGTTGCCGATGGACAGCTCGATGTTGATGCGCTCGATGCCGTCCGAGTACTCGGCGAGGCGCGGCAGCGGAATAACCACGTCCTCGTTGATCTTGAACGCGTTGGTGTGCTTGGCGATGGCCGCGGTGCGCGCCCGGTCGAGCCAGAAGCGCTTCCTCGTTTCGGCCGAGACGGCCACGAACCCTTCGCCGCCACGGGCGTTGGCCATGCGCACGACCGCCGAGGCGGCGCTGGCTACCTCGTCGACGTTGTCGCCCACGATGTCGCCGAAGAGCACCATCTTCGGCCGCTGGTTGCGGCGCGCCTTGGTGGCGTAACCCACCGCCTTCAGGTAGCGCTCGTCGAGGTGCTCGAGGCCCGCGAGCATCGCCGAGGCGTGGGCGTCGAGATAATCCTTGATCTCCACGATCGCGGGAACCGCATCGTGGGCGGTGCCGAAGAACTCCAGGCACACCGTGCGGATGTGCGCGGGCATCCGGTGCAGGATGAAGCGCGCCGAGGTAATGATCCCGTCGGTGCCCTCCTTCTGCACGCCGGGCAGGCCGGCGAGAAACTTGTCGGTCACGTCCTTGCCGAGGCCCGCTTTCCTGAACGCGCCACCGGGCACCTCGATCCGGGACTCCGCCAGGAGCTTCCTGCCATCGGCGGCATAGCGGCACACGCGAAACACCGCCTTTTCGGCGTCGTGGATCTTGCCGAGATTGTGCCCGACGCGCTCCACTTCGAGCCATTCCGCATCCGGCGTGACCATGCGCCAGGACGCGAGGTTGTCGATCGCCGTGCCCCACATCACTGCCTTCTTGCCGCCGGCGTTCATCGCGACGTTACCGCCGATGCACGAGGCATCGGCCGAGGTCGGGTCCACTGCGAACACGAGGCCGGCCGCATCCGCGGCATCCATCACCCGGCGCGTCACGACGCCCGCGCCGCAGCGGATCGTCGTGGTCGAGCGATCGAGGCCGGGAAGCGCCGTATCCTCGACCGCGCCGAGCGTTTCGAGCTTCTCCGTGTTCACCACCGCCGAGAGGCGCGTGAGCGGCACTGCGCCGCCCGTATAGCCGGTGCCGCCGCCGCGCGGGATGATTGTCAGGCCGAGGCGGATCAGTTCTCGCACGATCGCCTGCACCTCTTCCTCCGTATCGGGCGAGACCACGACGAAGGGGTACTCGACTCGCCAGTCCGTGGCGTCGGTCACGTGCGACACGCGCGCGAAGCCGTCGAAGGCGATGTTGTCCTTGCCGGTCACGCGCGACAGCCGCCGCAGCGCCTTGCGCCGCAGCGCGCGTGTTTCGTCGAACTGGGCCTCGAATTTCGCCACCGCCTCGCGCGCCGCGCCGAGCAGGCCCTCCACCTTTTCGCTTTCGCCTCGCCGCAGTTCGATTTCCTCCAAGCGATTGCGCATCCCGGCGAGCACCTGCTCGCGGCGCTTGGGGTGCTCGAGCAGGTCGTCCTCAAGGTAGGGATTGCGCTGCACGACCCAGATCTCGCCAAGCACTTCGTAGAGCATCCGCGCCGAACGGCCGGTGCGGCGTTCGGCGCGCAACTCGCTGATCAGCTCCCACCCGGCGGGACCGAGCAGGCGCAGAACGATCTCGCGGTCGGAGAACGAGGTGTAGTTGTAGGGGATCTCGCGCAGACGCTGCATGGGAAGCCTGGGACGGGAGAGACGGGAATTCTATCCCAGCCCACAGCGCGGTTGTGCGCCGCACAACCCTACCGCAGCAAGGGCTACCCAGGACTGGCGGGGGCCTCGTCTGAGCCGTCTTGCTCCACTTGCTCCGGTAAGATGTCCCGGT
>JANNWA010000120.1:0-12312 GCA_031408275.1 Pseudomonadota bacterium | reverse complement strand
CTGGAAGGTGGGTCGCGTCACCGAACCGCACCTGGGCATCGTCCACGCGGCAACGGCTGCCGGGTGCGACCTCATCTTCATCGCATCCCATGGCCATCGCGGCCTCGCCCGGCTGGTGCTGGGGAGCGTGACGGCCAAGGTCCTCGCGCATACGACCATTCCCGTGCTGGTGTATCGCTGAGCGGCGGCGCGGCATCACATCTGCTTACAAATCGAGTGTCTTCCGTTTCGTGCGCCGGGCGTTATTGGACCTGCAAGCACCGTCGCCCTTCGGCGATGGCTTTGAAAAACGGAGAGACGACACATGAAACTCAGGATCCTGGCAGTTGCAACACTCGTAGCCTTCGGCGGGACTGCATTCGCCCAGGCGCCCGCCGCAGCGCCGGCCCCGGCCAAGGCCGATGCCAAGACGGAAATGAAGAAGGAAGCCAAGCCGGAAGCGAAGAAGGAAGCGAAAGGCGAGGCGAAAGCCAAGGGCCACGAGAAGAAGGCCGAAGCGCACGCGAAGGACAAGAAGCACGAGAAAATGGAGAAGTCGGACAAGTCGGCGACCCCGGCGACCCCGGCGACCCCGGCGGCTCCCGCCACGCCGGCCGCGCCGGCAAAGAAGTAAGCTTCTACCGCATGCCCGCCGGACGGGACCAGACCTGTCCGGCGGTTTTTAACCTGACCGAACAGACTAGGGGAGAACCATGAAACTCAACGTGATGACGACGATTGCGCTGCTGGCGTTTGGCGGTGCCGCGGCCGCGCAGGCCCCCGCGCCCGGGACGCTGAAGAACGACCGCGCCGCGGTCAAGGCCGACGCACAGGCGGTCAAGGGCGACGCGCAGGCGATCAAAGCCGACCGCGAGAAGCTCAAGGCGGATCGCGCTGCGGGAAACAAGGACGCGGTCGCCGCCGACAGGGCCAAACTCAAGGCCGATCACGAGCACATGAAAGCCGACCGCGAGAAGCTCAAGGCCGACCGCGAGAAGCTCAAAGCCGACCGGCAGGCCGCCAAGGCGGCCAAGAAGTAAGCGGAGGTCTGGCCGGCGTTACTGCGGCCGGAACAGGTCGGCGAACAGCCGGCTGACCGGCAGGCTCTCCTTGCGGTGCTTCAGCCGCACGGAGAGCCGTCCATTTTCGTCCCGCGTTGCGGTGGCCACCTCGGCGAGGTTCACGATCGTGCCGCGGTGGATCTGCCTGAACTGTTCCGGTGCGAGCTGGCCGAGCAGGTCCTTGAGCGGCGTGCGGATCAGCAGCTCGGCGTCGCGCGTGACCACGCTCGTGTACTTGTCGGCCGCCTGGAAGTAGCACACCTCCCCGACCGGCACCATGCGCACGCTGTTGCCCACTGCGGCGCGGATGATCCTGAGCGGTTCTCCACTGGCCGGCGATTGCGCGCCCGACACTTTCTGCAGTGTGCGCACGAGCTGCGCCAGATCACCGTCCGAAGGTGGCGCGGCCGCGAGCGCGGCTTTCAGGCGCTCCACGGTTTTCGCAAGGCGCTCCGCAACCACGGGCTTGAGCAGGTAGTCCACCGCGGCGAGGTCGAAAGCCTTGAGCGCGAATTCGTCATACGCGGTCACGAAGACGAGCCTGGGCACCGGTTCGCCTTCGTTCAGGCGGTCGGCCAGTTCGGCCGCGACTTCGAGCCCGGTGAGCCCGGGCATGCGGATGTCGAGAAAGGCAATGTCCGGACGCTCGGATTGGATCAGGCGCAGGGCCTCCAGTCCATTGGGCGCGACGGCAACCACCTGTAGCCCGGGCCACGCCGATGCGAGCGCGGCCTTGAGGCTCTCGGCCAGCAGCGGCTCGTCTTCCGCGATGAGCGCGCGCGGGTTCATGTCTGCAGCGGCACGCGCAGCGTGACGCGCACGCCGCCCCCTTCTACCTCGCTGGTTTCCACGGATGCGGCGTTGTCGTAAACGGCGGCGAGCCGCGCCCTCACGTTGGCAAGGCCCACGCCGGTTCCCGCGGTCGGGTTCGCGCCCGCATCGCCGCCCATCCCCATGCCGCTGTCCTCGACGCTGAGGACAACCTGCTTGCCCTCCGCGCGCGCCCCAACCCGGATCCGCCCGCCGTCCACCTTGGGCTCGAGTCCGTGCTTGATCGCGTTCTCCACCAGCGGCTGCAGCAGCATGGGCGGAAGGGTAGCGCGGGAAAGCGAATCCGGCAGGTCGAGCTCGAAAGCCAGGCGCGGACCCATGCGGATCGCGAGGATCTCCAGGTAGGCGCGCAGCAACGCGAACTCCTCGGCGAGGGTCCCCCGGTCATTGCGGGTCGTCGCGAGCGCGGCGCGCAGGTACCCGTCGAGGTGGCCGAGCATCGCCTGCGCGCGGGCGGGATCCACCGCGATCAGCGCCTGCAGGTTGGCCAGGGTATTGAAGAGGAAATGCGGCTCGACCTGCGCCTGCAGCAGTTTCAGGCGCGCTTCGACCGCCGCGCGCTCGCTCTCTGCGAGCCGCTCGCGGGTCATGAAGAAGAAGCACCCGCCGAGCCCGGCCCCGGCAGTCAGCGCGAGGAAGCCGAGGATGGCGTTCAGTTCGAGCCGCGAGGGCCCAAAGGGATTGCCGAGCATCAGGCCGGCGATGAAACTCCCGCCGAACCACGCCACGGGGGCCGCCAGCAGCGCCAGCCCGAACATCGGCACGAACGAGGGCACGCCGCGGGGCCACAGCAGCCTGCGCGGCAGGTCGATGGACGCGTAGGTCAGCAGGCCGATGCACTGGCTGTAGACGAAGTTTTCGCCGAAGCTGCGATGGTGCGTGCTGAATGCGGTTAGCGCCGCGGCAATCACGGTGCTGAGGACGACCGTCCCGGCGAGGTAGCGCGAAATCCCCGGGTAGTAAGCGGCGCCCATCGGTTTCAGGCCTTCAGAGCGCGCCGGGGCCGCGCGGCGTGCCGGGACTGGCCTGGAGCTTGCGCAGTTCGGCCTCGATCATGTGTTCGCGCAGCCCGGAGCCGGACAGGAAGACCGCCAGGCCGTGGATCGTCAGGCCGATCGCCCAGCCGCCCAGCGGGAAGGCGAACCAGGACACACCGGGCGTGGTGCGCTGGTTGATGAAAAAGAGCATCGCGTTGACCGCGACGAACACCGTGAGGTGGATGAGGAAGCCGAACTTGGCGGCGGCGCGGCGGCGGGCGATGCGGTGGAGGTCGGTCGGTTCCATGGTGTTTTCCTCAATGCTTGGTCGGATTGTACGGAATGGGCGGTCGGGCGATGCGATGGATGCAGTGTCCACGCGGCCAGTGCGGCGATCGAGCGGATTGCGACGAACCACCGGTTTCGGGGAGCGAACCGCCGCCCCGGGCGACGAGCAGGGGGCGCGGCGCGGGCTTACACTTGGGCCAGGAGGAATGACCATGATTCGAACCGGTACACCGGACGAGGCTGCGGGCAACCGCAGGAAGCTGACGCTCGCCAACGGCACGGGCTATTTCAAGACCGAGTTCATCGCGTCGCCGTTCGGCGAGGCGCTGGCGCCGCAGTCGTTCCTCGTCGAGCAGGACCCCGATTCGGTCATCCTGCCGCACTTTCACCTGCAGAACGAATTCCAGGTGGTGGTGCAGGGCAGCGGGAGCATTGGGCGGCATCCGGTGCGGCCCCTCGCGATCCACTACACCGGTGCGCATACGGGCTACGGGCCGATCACCGCCGGGCCCGGCGGTCTGTGGTATTTCACGCTGCGCCCCGCGATGGACCAGGGCGCCCTGTTCCTGCCCGAATCGCGCGAGCGCATGCGGAAGGTTCCCAAAAGGCACCTGCTGAGCGAGTTGCTGCACGTCAGCGAAGACTGCTCGCGTCGCACCGAGCCCGCCTGCGAGGAAGCCTTGCCGCCGCAGCCCGACGGGATCGGCGGCTGGATGCTGCGCATTCCTCCTGGCGACAAGTTTGCGGCACCCGCGCACCCGAACGGCCTCGGGCGGTTCTACCTGGTTGCTTCGGGACGGGCACGGGTAACCGGTGCGCTGCTGGGACGCCTCGCGACGGTTTTCGTCACGCCGGAGGAAGAACCGGTCGAAGTGCAGGCGGGCGCGGAGGGCGCGGAAGTTCTCGTGCTGCAGTTCCCGCGATGAGCTTCGATCTCGTGATTCGCGGCGCTATCGTCTACGACGGGCTGGGGTCGCCCGGGCGCAAGGCCGACGTGGCGGTGAAGGACGGGCGCATCGCGGAAATCGGCAACGTCGCTTCCGCGCGCGAGACTTTCGACGCGCGCGGGCTTGCGCTCATGCCCGGCATCGTCGACCTGCACACGCACTACGACGCGCAGGCCACCTGGGACCCGACGCTGTCGCCTTCCCCGTCGCTCGGCGTGACCACGGCAGTGATGGGCAACTGTGGCTTCGGCATCGCGCCATGCCCGGCGGGACGGCGCGACACGATGGTGAAGAACCTGTCAGTTGTCGAAGGCATGGACCTCGACGCGCTGCAGGCCGGCACGCGCTGGGAGTTCGAGTCGTTCGCCGAGTACATGGACCTCCTGCGCCGCGCGCACCCGTACGCGAACGTCGGCGTGTTCGCGCAGCACTCGACGATCCGCACCGCGGTCATGGGCGAGGCGGCTTCGACCGAGAAAGCGCCCACTCCGGCGCAGCTCGCGCAGATGCAGGGCGAGGTGCGCGCCGCGCTCGGCGCCGGTGCGATCGGCTTCGCGTCCTCGTTCTCGCCCAACCACAGCGGGCACGGCGGCCTGCCGATGCCCTCGACCATCGCCGGCGACGACGAGATCCGCGCGCTGGCCGGCGTGCTCGGCGAAGCGAGGCGCGGCGTGCTCATGATGGCCACCGGGCCGCGCGCCACGCCGGAATTCATGGAGAGCATGGCTGCCGCCACCGGGCGGCCGGCGTTCATCTCTACCGTGCTCACCATGTACAACGAGGCCGATCCGAAGCGCGGCCTAACCTATTACGAGAAGTGCGCGCAGGCGCTTGCCCGCGGCAACGAGGTCTACATCCAGACCAGCTGCCAGCCGCTGTCCTTCGACTTCACGCTCGAGGACCCGTACCTGCTGCTGACCCATTCGGCGTTCGATCGCGTTGCCAAGCGTACCGATGAGAACCTCGCCGACATCTACCGCGACCCGGAATTCCGCCGCCAGTTCCGCAAGGACCTCGCCAACCCGCGTCCGGGGATACTTTTCTACGGCAACTGGGCGATGGTGGAAGTCGACGGCACGCCCGTCACGCGCATCGCCGCCGGGCGCGGAATCGACCCGCTCGATTGCTTTTTCGAGATCGCGCTGGAGAACAACCTCGCGACCCGGTTCGTCGCCAAGCTGTTCCAGAACGACGACGTGGGCGTGGCGCCGCTGCTGAAGCACCCCGCCGCGGTCGTCACGTTGTCGGATGCCGGCGCGCACCTCATCTTCATGTGCGACGCCGGGTTCGGCTTGCACTTCCTCAAGCACTGGGTGCGCGAGACCGGCACCTTCACGCTGGAAGAGGGTGTGCAGAAACTCACCAGCGTGCCGGCCGCGCGCTATCGCATCCCGGATCGAGGGCGCATCGTGCCGGGCGCGTGGGCGGACATGCTGCTGTTCGACCCGGCGAAAGTGGGGTTGTCGGGGCTGGTGAAATTACACGACCTGCCCGGCGGCGGCTCGCGCATGATCCGCAAACCCGAAGGCGTGGCGGGCGTCTGGGTGAACGGCGTGCGGGTGTTCGACGGAACGGATTACGTGAAACTCGAGAAGGGACCGGGACAGGTTCTGGACCGGTTCGATTCATGAAAGAGGGACGAAAATGAAAAAAGCATTCGCATTCCTGTTGGCGGCGCTGTGCGCGCTGCCGGCGTTCGCGCAGCCCTATCCCTCAAAGCCGATCCGCCTGATCCTCGCCTTCCCGCCGGGCGGGCCGACGGACATCAACGCGCGCATCTTCGCGCAGAAGATGGGTGAGTCGATGAACCAGCAGATCATCGTGGACAACAAGCCCGGCGCGGGTGGCAACATCGCGGCCGCCGAGGCGGCCAGGAGCCCCGCCGACGGCTACACGATTTTCTACAACACCTCGGCCATCTCCATCGCGCCCTCGCTGTATTCCAAGCTCAACTACGACGTGCTGAAGGACTTCGCGCCGGTGGGGCTGACGGCCACCGTCCCTCTGGTGCTGGTGGTCCATCCGGGCATTCCCGCGAAGAACGTGCAGGAGTTCGTCGCCTACGCGAAGGCGAACCCCACGAAGGTCAACTACGCCTCGTCGGGCGCCGGCACGATCACCCACCTAGCGAGCGCGCTGTTTACGAGCCAGATGGGCCTCGCGATCCAGCACATCCCGTACAAGGGCAGCGCCCCGGCGCTGGTGGACGTGGCGGGCGGGCAGACGCAGATGATGATCGACACGATCAACACGGTGCTGCCCTACGCGAAGGACAACCGCTTGCGGGCGCTGGCGATCGCGATTCCACGGCGCTCGGCCGCGCTGCCGGACGTGCCCACGCTCGAAGAAGCGGCCAACCTTCCCGGGTTCGAAATGAGCGCCTGGCAGGGCATAGTCGTGCCGGCGGCCACGCCGAAGGAGATCGTCGCGAAGCTGAACTCAGAGATCAACAAGGCGGCGCAGAACACCGACCTGCGCCAGCGGCTCGCAGCCCAGGGGGCCGAGCCGCTGGGCGGCACCAGCGAGCACTACGCGGCCTACATCCGCACCGAACTCGTGCGCTGGACGAAGGTGGTCAAGGACTCCGGGGCGAAGGCGGACTGAGCGGCGCGAACCGCCCGGCGAGAAAGGCGAGGAGTTTTTCGCCCGCGGCGGCAAGCTCGCCATCGTTTGCGATCACCAACGCATCGATTCCCGGCGGAACCGCCAGCGTTGCGGCGCGCGCGAGGCGCCCCTCGATCCGCGCCGCGTCTTCCCGGCCGCGCAAGCCCAGCCGGGCCCGCAGCGTTTCGATCGGGGCGGTTACCAGTACCGCTTCAATGTACGGGAAATCGGCGAGTGCCAGCGGCAGGTGCTCGCGCGAGCCGCTCACCACCACCGTGCGGCCTTCGTCCAGCCATCCGGTGATCTCGCGACCGATTCCGTAGGCGAGGCCGTTGGCGCGCCAGTGCATCGCAAAGGCGCCGCCGGCCCGCAGCGTGTCGAACTCCGCTTGCGTCGCCACGACGTGATCTTCGTGTCCTGCCATCGCGGGCCGCGTGATCGTGCGCCGCGCGAAGGCGACCGGCGCATCCGCGGGAAGCCGCTTGCGCGCGTAGTCGATCACGCTGTCCTTGCCGGAGCCCGAGGGTCCGACCACGTATACCAGGCGTCCTTTCATGGGACGGCATTCTACGGCGCGTAGAATCAACGTTCATGACAATCAAGTTACGATTGTTCGGCGCGAAAGTCGGTGGCGCTTTCTCCGGCATGCGCGCGCGCCTTGCGCACCAGCGCGGGCGTGCGCTGCTGTCGGCCGCCGGGATCGCGCTGGGCGTGGCGCTCGGATTCGCCGTGCACCTCGTGAACGGCGCCGCGCTGAACGAGTTTTCGCTCGCGGTGCGCACCATGGCAGGCGAGGCGGACCTCGAAGTGCGTGGCGGGCGGGGCGGCTTTGCCGAGGACCTCTATCCGATCCTCGCGCGCGAGCCGGGGATCGCGGTGGCGAGCCCGATGCTCGACCTCGAGGCGGCGCTGGCGGACTCGGGGGGCAAGCCGCACGGCACGCTCAGGATTCTCGGAATCGACCCCTTGCGCGCGGCTCAGGTGCAGCCCGCCCTGTTCGCGGACGACCCGCGGCGCATGTTCGACCTCATGAAGCCGGATAGCGTGCTGCTCTCGCCCGCTGCCGCCGCCGCGCTGAACCTGAAGGCGGGGGATCGACTCGCTTTGCTGGCGGGCCTCGAGCGGGTGGAACTCGAAGTCGCGGGAATCGTTCCGGGCGTGCGCGGGAACCTGGCGCTGACCGATCTTGCGACCGCGCAGTGGCGGTTGAAGCGGCTTGGAAATCTCAATCGCATCGATTTGCGCCTCGCTCCCGGGGCCGACCTCGCGCGCGCGCGCGAGCGCATCGGCGCGCTGCTGCCGCCGGGCGCCTATGTCGCCGAAGTCGCGCAGCTCGAGGACCAGGGCGCCAACCTGTCGCGCGCCTACCGCGTGAACCTGAACGTGCTCGCGCTGGTGGCGTTGTTCACGGGCGGGTTCCTCGTGTTTTCCGCGCAGGCGCTGGAGGTGGCGCGCCGGCGTGCGGAGCACGGGTTGCTGCGCGTGCTGGGGCTCACCCGGCGCGGCGTGGTGCAAATGGTCCTCGCCGAGGCCGCGGTCATCGGAGCCGCGGGGAGTGCCGCAGGGTTGGCTCTGGGCTATGCGCTGGCGCGGATCGCGGTTCGCGCAGCGGGCGGGGACCTGGGCGCCGGGGTGTTTCGCGGGGTGACGCCGGAGGTGGTCGTGCCGCTGGGAGCTGCGGCCGCGTTCTTCGTCGCGGGCGTGGCGATCGCGCTCATAGCCGCATGGCTGCCCGCGCTCGATGCGGCCCGGGCGTCGCCGGCGCGCGCGCTCAAGAGCGGCGACGAGCAGCAGATGTTCGAGAAGATTGTCTCGGTCTGGCCGGGCGTTGCGATGATCGTTGCGGGCGCGGGCCTCGCGCAGCTCGGTCCGGTCCAGGGCATCCCGTTGTTCGGCTATGGCGCGATTGCGCTGATCCTGCTCGGCGGGATCCTCCTCATGCCGCGCGCGGCGACGGTGCTGCTTGGCCTGGCGGGCGCGCCGCGGGCCGTGCCGCTCAGCCTCGCGCTGGCGCAGTTGCGCGGCGCCCCAGGGCAGGCGATGGTGAGCCTGTCGGCGATCGTGGCGAGCTTCGCGCTGATGGTGGCGATGGCGATCATGGTGTCCTCCTTCCGCCAGTCGGTCGACCAGTGGCTGGATGCGGTGCTGCCGGCCGACTATTACTTTCGCACTTCGCACATCGGGGACACCGCGTATCTCGAGCCTGATGTGGAGGCCCGCGTGCGCGCCCTGCCCGAAGTGGCGCGCGCGGAATTCCTGCGCAGCGACCGGGTCACGCTCGATCCAGCGCGCCCCGCGGTGGCGCTGGTTGCGCGCGACCTGCCTGGCGGCGCGGAACAATCGCTGCCGATCCTGGGCGCGGTGCACGCGCGCAAGGCGGGCGATCCGCCGGCGGCCTGGGTAAGCGAGGCGGTGGCCGCGGTTTACGGCTACACCCTCGGCACCCAAGTGAACCTCGCGATCGGCGGGCAGCGCCACACTTTCGTTGTCGCTGGCGTCTGGCGTGACTACGCGCGCCAGCACGGCGCGATCCTCATCGACCGCGTGGATTACGTGCGGCTCACCGGAGACCGGCGCGTCAATGATGGTGCCCTGTGGCTGAGGCCGGGCGTGGGCGAAGCGCAGATCGAGGCCGCGCTGCGCGCATTGCCCGGCGGTGCGGCGCTCGACATGGCCGGGCCCGGCGACATTCGCAAGGTTTCGCTGAAGGTGTTCGACCGCAGCTTCGCCGTGACCTATGCGCTCGAGGCCGTGGCCGTGCTGGTGGGGCTGTTCGGGTTGTCCTCGAGCCTCGGCGCGATCGTGCTCGCGAGGAAGCGCGAGTTCGGCATGCTGCGCCACATCGGCATGACGCGCGGGCAGGTCGGGGCGATGCTCGCCTTCGAGGGCGGGCTGCTCGCCGCGTTCGGTGCCGCAGCGGGGCTTGCAGTGGGGTGGGTGATCGGGTTCATCCTCATCCATGTGGTGAACCGGCAGTCCTTCAACTGGGGCATGGAGCTGCACCCCCCGTATGGCCTGCTCGCGGTGCTCACGCTGGTGACGATCGCACTGGCCGTGGTCACCGCGTTCTGGTCCGGGCGAGAGGCGATGGGCATGGGCCCGGTGTTGGCGGTGAAGGAGGACTGGTGAGGCGCCGCGCATTCCTCGCGACGCTAGGCGCGTTCGTTGCGCGCCCGGCCTGGCCGGACGAAGTCACTTATCCCGCGGTCAGGCCGGGCTATGCGATGGCTTTTCCGCGCGACCATGGCGCGCACCCGGATTTCCGCACCGAGTGGTGGTATGTGACGGGCTGGCTGAAAGCTTCGCGCGGCGAGGAGCTCGGGTTCCAGGTCACGTTCTTCCGCACGCGCACGCCGTACGCAGGCGACAACCCGAGCGCCTTCGCGCCGCGCCAGGTGATGCTCGCGCACGCGGCGCTGGCCGATCCGAAGCAGGGACGCCTGCGCCACGACCAGCGCGCGGCACGTTCCGCACTTGGCGTAGCGGGCGCGGCCGTGGACACCACGCGAGTTTGGATCGACGCATGGCGGTTGGACCTCGAGGGCCAGCGGTATCGCGCGGCCATTCCGGCGCGGGACTTTGCGCTGGATCTCGCGTTCGAAGCAAAAAGACCGCCGTTGTTGCAGGGCGCCAACGGACTCAGCCGCAAGGGCCGCGGCGAAACCGAGGCCAGCTATTACTACAGCCGCCCGGGTCTGGTCGTGAGCGGGATGATCGAGCGCGGCGCGGGCGCGGAGCCTGTCACGGGCCAGGCGTGGCTGGACCACGAATGGTCGAGCGAGTACCTCGCGGCCGGTGCGAGCGGCTGGGATTGGATCGGCATCAACCTTGACGACGGCGGCGCGCTGATGGCGTTTCGCATGCGTGGCAAAGACGGCAGCGTGCTGTACGCGGGCGGCAAGCTGATGCGTGCCGACGGCAGCAGCGAGGCGTTCGGCCCAGCGGAGGTCGAGTTCACCGAACTGCGGCG
Source organism: Pseudomonadota bacterium (assembly GCA_031408275.1). Lineage (GTDB taxonomy): Bacteria > Pseudomonadota > Gammaproteobacteria > Burkholderiales > SG8-39 > SZAS-79. Next base: position 1,655 of record JANNWA010000120.1, on the reverse strand, counting down.
CTGGCGTTCGCCGCGGAGCGGGACGGAATACCCGGTTGCATTGCGGGTACGGGCCGGGAAAGCGACCTACAGGATCGAGCCGCTGTTCGACGACCAGGAACTCGACTCGCGCGCGAGCACTGCCACGATCTACTGGGAAGGCGCGGTGCGGGTGGCGGCTGAGGGCGGCGGGGCCGCTTCGGGCAAGGGGTACCTCGAGCTGACGGGTTACTGGAAGCCGATGCGGCTCTGATATCGTGGGAGGTGGCATCGGAGGCCCCACAGGGAGAAGCAGGCATGCAGCAGGTATTGATCATCGGCGCCGGCGCGATCGGCACTTACCTCGTGCGCGAACTGCACTCGATGTATCCCTCCATGCGGATGGCATGCATCGATCGCGCCGAGGCAGTGGACACCGCGCGAGAGAAACTGCGCGCGATCGCCGGCGCTGCGGTCGAGGTCTATGACCGTGTTTCCGCGGTCCCGCCGGGTGCGGACCTCGCGGTGGAGTGCGGCGGCCACGCAGCGGTGACCCAGCACGGGGAGGCGGCGCTGGATGCGGGCTGCGACCTGCTGGTCGCTTCGGTAGGCGCGCTCGCCGACCAGGCGCTGTACGACCGGCTAGTGGCCGCCGCGCGCCGCACCGGGCGCAAACTCCTCATCCCCGCCGGCGCTGTCGCCGGCATGGACGGCCTTGCCGCCGCGCGTCTCGCCGGCATAGACCGGGTGCGCTACACCTCGCGCAAACTTCCGCTCGCGTGGAAAGGCACTCACGCCGAGACGCTGTGCGACCTCGGCGCCGTGCGCGTGGCGACTGAGTTCCTGCGCACGGACGCGCGGCAGGCCGCAACCTTGTTCCCGCAGAACGCCAACGTGGCGGCGACCATCGCCCTGGCGGGAGTGGGCTTCGAGAAGACCGAGGTGTCGCTCAACGCCGACCCTGCCGCCCGGGGCAATACTCATCTGCTGGAAGTCGAGGGGCCCTGCGGCAGCATGCGGATAGAACTGTCCAACAAGCCTTTCCCCGACAACCCCAAGACCTCGATGCTTGCCGGGCTGTCCCTTCTGCGGGTGATCCGCAACCGCTCGGAGGCGGTGGTCATCTGACCCGATCCGGCCTGCAAAACGCCCGTTGCGGCACGCGCCGGCGCGGTTACGATAAGGCCATATGAACTCAAATCCAGACATGACCTGGCCGGACGCCGGCGTCTCGCGCGTGCCGTTCCGTATCTACACCGACGCGGACATCTACCAGCAGGAGCAGGAGAAGGTCTTCCGCGGCGACGCGTGGCACTTCGTGGCCATGGAACTCGAGATCCCCAACGGCGGGGATTACAAGACCAACTATCTGGGCGACACGCCGGTGTTCGCGACGCGCGACCCGCAGGGCGCGGTCAAGGTGTTCGTGAACCGCTGCGCGCACCGCGGCTCGATGCTGTGCATCGACGAGCGCGGCAACAAGCAGGACTTCACCTGCGTGTATCACAACTGGTCCTACGACTTCGACGGCAAATTGAAGAGCGTCGCCTTCCGCCGCGGCGTGCGCGGCCAGGGCGGGCTGCCGGCGGACTTCGACATGGCCGACCACAGCCTGCGTCGCCTGCGCACCGAGACCCTCAACGGGCTGGTGTTCGCGACTTTCTCGGAGTCGGTTGCGCCGCTGCGCGAATGGCTCG
>JANNWA010000119.1:0-7650 GCA_031408275.1 Pseudomonadota bacterium | reverse complement strand
GCGCATCGTTCACCGCGATGAGCAGGTCGACATCGACGGTAACGGATTCTCCGCAATCGGCCGGCAGCACCTCAACCGCTTCCTGCAGGACCTCTGCCGCGAAATCGGGGTCAGAGTCGAATTTTCCAGGACTGTCGCTTCGCTGGCCGAAGTGGATGGGGCCGACCTGATCGTCGGTGCCGACGGCGCGAACTCGCTGGTACGAAAGAGCCTGGAACCGCAATTCGAACCCAAGATCGACTGGCTGGAGAACCGCTTCGCCTGGTACGGGACCGCACAGGTGTTCGATTGCCTGACGCTCACTTTCCGGGAGAGCGAGCACGGCTGGTTTGTCGCGCACCACTACCGCTACGCGCCCGATATGAGCACCTTCCTGGTCGAATGCGATGCGACCACCTGGAGCCGCGCCGGCCTGGACCGCATGGATGACGCTGCTTCGCGCGCCTACTGCGAGAAGGTGTTCGCGCTGGACCTCGGCGGCCACGGGCTGGTGTCGAACAAGTCGGTCTGGCGACAGTTTCCGCTGCTGTCCAACCGCAACTGGTCGGCGCGCATTTCGTCGTCAACCCACGCGGTCCTGATCGGCGACGCGCTGCGCACCATGCACTTTTCCATCGGCTCGGGCACCCGCTCCGCGTTCGAGGACGCGATAGCGCTCGACCGGGCATTCGGCGAGGCGGGTGAGGATGTGCCGGCCGCGCTTGCCGCGTTCGAGCGAGAGCGCCGGCCCGTGGTGGAGAAACTGCACGCCGCCGCGAACCGCTCCTCGTTCTGGTACGAAAGGTTCCCGGGAAAGATGGCGCTGGCGCCCTGGGACCTGGCTTACGACTACATGACGCGCAGCGGCCGGATCAACGATGAGCGGCTGCGGCAGATGGCGCCGAAGTTCATGGCGGCGCGCCGCCAGGCGACTACTCCGCCTTGACGCCCGCTTCCTTCACCACCCGCGCGTAGCGCGCCGATTCGGCCTGCAGGAACGCGCCGAACTGCTCCGGCGTTCCGGGCGACGGGATCATGCCGAAGCTCTTGAACTTGGCCTGCACCTCGGCGGTGGCGAGCGCGGCGTTCAGTTCGCGGTTCAATCGCGTGATCGCCGCCGCCGGCGTGGCCGCAGGCACGACCAGGCCGCTCCAGTTGGTCGCCTCGAGTTCGGGGAAGCCGCTCTCTTTCATGGTTGGCGTGTCCGGCAGCGTGTCCACGCGTTCGGCCGAGGTGACGACGATCGGCTTCACCTTGCCCGACTTGGCCGATGGCCCGACCTCGTTGGCGTTGCCGTAGACAAGCTGGATGTGCCCGCCGGTCACGGCCGCGAGGCTGGGCCCGCCGCCCTGGAAAGGTGCGTGGGTGAGGTTGATCCTGGCAGTGAGCTTGAGCAATTCGCCCATCACGTGGTGCGTGGTGCCGATGCCCGGCGTGCCATAGGAGAGCTCGCCGGGCTTCGCGCGCGCGAGTTCGATCAGCTCCTTGAGGTTGTTCGCCGGCACCGACGGATGCGCCGCGATCACCATCGGTACCGCCAGCGTCTGCCCGACCGCCCTGAAATCCTCCAGCGGCTTGAACGGCATGTTCGGGCGCAGCGACGGATTGACGATGAAGCTCGGGAACACAACGAGCAGTGTGTGGCCGTCCGCCGGGGAGCGGAAGACGACCTCGGCGCCGATGATCGTGCTGCCGCCGGGCCGGTTCTCGATCACCACGGGCTGGCCGAGGCTCTTCGACAGGTGGTCGCCCAGCAGCCGCGCGGAGAGGTCGGCGGCCCCGCCGGGCGGGAACGGCACGATGATGCGCATCGGCTTGGACGGGAAAGTCTGCGCCTGCGCCGTGCCGGCGAGTATCAGAGTGACGGCGGCCAGTGCGGCTGCGAATACGGCGGCCAATGTGCGTACAGGCATTGAATGACTCCCCTTGCTGGCTGGTTGATGGGCGTTGGGCCCGGTTGTCAGAGCCACCGCCTTACGCGGGCCTTGTAGGCGGCGAACTCCTCTCCGAATATTTCCGAGAGAATCCGTTCCTCGGGCGCAATCTGGAAACGGCTGATGTAGAGCACGAACGCCACCGGGCCGAGGAGCGCCAGCGGTTGCGCCAGCCAGACTGCCCAGGCAGTGAGGAAGAACGCCATGCCAACGTACATTGGGTTGCGCGTGTACTGGTAGACGCCGCCGGTCACCAGCGACGACGAGTTCTGCGGCTTGAGCGGGTTGATCGTTGTCTTAGCGCGGCGAAAGGAGATCAGGCCGGCAACGTCGAACGCCGCGCCCGCCAGTGCAATGAGGACCGCAAGCGTGTTCGTGAGTGCCGGTGCGAGCGGGAGTGGCGGGACCGCCTGCGCCAGGCCCCACGCGGCCGCCCCGAAGGTGAGCCCGACGAGCGGGGGCGGGATTTTCAGTTCGAGGTTCATTCAGCTGCCGCAAACCCTATCGTTGACGGCGCGCCCCCGTCTTGCGGGCTGGTGCAGAACGCTTCACGCTTTGCGCTTCCCGCACACCCAGCCATTGCTTGAACGAGGATTGGCTCTCGCCGGACGGTCTGCCGGCAAGGAGGCCTTCGACGCTGATGTCCTCGTCAATGGACTCCCAGTGGATTCCCCGGCCCCGCGCAATCAGCCGCCACTCTTTGCGTTCTTCGGAGGTGGCATGTGCCAGCCTGGGATACCAGCCCACCGGAACGGAAATCGTACGGCCGTCGGACAGGTCGACGTGCAGGGTGTCGCTCGTGACCCGGACCGACTGGGCCTGCGGAATCTCAATCTCAACCGCGGAAGTACTCATTCCAAGCCTCCAAAAGCGATTGCCGGTGGTGCGCCACGACACCTTCGATCTGGCCGATCTCGACCCGGGAAAATCCGCCGCTGCTTTGCAGGCGAACCGGATCCAGCCAGAACTTCGCAACATTATCGTCCCGTTCGACGTGTATGTGGCAGGGTTCGTCCCGATCGCTGGCGTAAAAGAAGAAGTGGTACGGTCCGTGGCGGAGTACGGTTGGCATGTGCGCTTCGGGCAGGCAAACGGGGTCAGAGTTTGGGAATCCGGATCCGGCTGATCATAAGCGAGCCCGAAAGGGCGAATACAAGCACCAGCGGGTGCAGCGTAAACCCCGCCAGCGACACCGCGCCGAACCAGAGCTGCTCGCCGACGGCCCCCTGCCACGCCGCCAGCGACATCAGGCCGACCAGCAGGATCGAACTCGGGATCGGCGTGCCCTCGAAGTACTGCACCTTGCCGGTTCCCCCGGACAACTCCTCGGCCGTGACGTTGTAGCGGGCCAGGCGCGACACGCCACAGGCGACGAAGCCGGCCAGGACGATGCGGTCGTACAGGCCCTGCATGCCACAGCCGTACGCGATCATCGCTGGCGCCACGCCGAAGGAAATCACGTCGGCCAGCGAATCCAGTTCGCGGCCCAACGCGGATGTCTTCTGCCGCCAGCGCGCGATGCGGCCGTCGAGGATGTCGAACACCAGCGCGGCCAGCACGAGGCCGCAGGCAAACTGGATGTGCCGGATCCCGCCGGTGGCCACGTAGGTCATCGTGGAGAACACGGCCCCCGTGCCGCACACGGCATTGGCCAGCGTGAACCAGTCCGCGAGGTGGAACTCGCGGATCATCGCAAAGGGCTTGGCGCGGTGGGCGGTCATGGGGGACAGTGGGAAGGGAGACTGTTACTTGTAGGCGGTTACCGTGCTGCTGTCCGTGCGCTGGCGTACTGCGACCTAGACCGACAAGATGAGGCGGAGCCCATCGCCGACTTCGGCCAGCAATCGAGGGTTGAGTCTTCCGATTCGTTCCGTGAGGAAAGCCTTGTCCACAGTGATGATCTGGGAGACATTTGCTACGGAAGCTTTCGTGAGACCGGTTCCCTTGACCGGGAGGCGAACGTTGCCGGGAGCGTCGGCCAGGCGCAGGTTCGATGTGATGACTGCGGCGACAACCGTACTGATACCGCTGTCATTGAAGCTGTTTGCCGAAACGATGAGCAACGGCCGTCGAAATCCAGGGCCAGACCCGGCGGGCTCCGGCAGGGACGCCCACCAGATCTCGCCGCGCCGCACTACGGCTTGCCCCGGGCGAGGGTGCGGTGCTGCAGCAAGGCAAGCCCTGCATCGAGCGATGAATCCTCGCGACCCGGGCCGTAGATCTCGTTGAGGCGCGAAGTTACCAAATCGTCCTGGTGCTCATCGACCAGTGCGGCAAGCGCCCTGGAGTAAAGCTCGCTTCGGGAAACCCCCAGGCGTTCGGCAAGCTGCTCAGCTGAAAAAAAAATACGATCGGGAACTGAGATTGCGGTTTTCACGCAGTGAGTATAACAGTGGTTATACCTGCGTCAACTGCCATTGAGTTCCTGGGTGGAAGGGTCAGGCCTCACGGGGCTTCGCGGCCGAGTCCGGAAGGCCGAACACGCGATCGAAGGCCCATGTGAAAGCGATTGCGTAGACGAAGAAGAATGCCAGGAGGCCGAGATTCGCCAGGAATGCATTCAGGGGCGGGATGTCCAGCCAGAGGGACATGACGGGAACCAGCAGGATGACGAGGCCGCCCTCGAAGCCAATGCCGTGCGCCAGGCGTCTGCCGAATGACCGGCCGAGTACGGATTGGCGTGACTCCCAGCGCTCGAAGAGCGTGTTGAACACGTAGTTCCATCCCAGCGCAATGCTGGACAGCACGAACGCCAGGCCCAGGGTGGAGAGGGGCGGCTTGTCGAACGCGACGCTCAACACGGGGCCGACGAAGGCAATGGCGAAGACTTCGTACAGGACGGCCTGGAGCACGCGCCGGAGCCTGGGGCTAATTCGTTTGGTAAACATCCGGGCGCAGTATTTTCATGATCGCGGCCGGACCGGCAAGCGCCTTGAACCCGAACTGCTCGTACAGCGAGTGCGCGTCTTTGGTTGCAAGCATGAACCGCCTCAGGCTAGCCGGCTTCGCGTTCCCACACTACGCGGATCGCGCGGGTCTCTCCATTGACTCGCATTGACCCTGTCAACGCAAGGCGCCCGCCTTCGAGCCTGGCGTTGCGGAGGTGCGACACGCCGACGAGCTTCGGGTCGGAGCACAGCACGAGGTGGTGGGTGACCGCGGAGCCCGCCTCGTCCACGGTGTAGTCGCCGTAGTAAGCGAAGTAGTCCGCGCCCATGATGTGGACGGAGACTTTTCCATCCGCGGAATACTGCAGCACGCCGAGGGCGTCCCGCCCCATCGGATACTCGGCTCCTGTCGTGTAGGACAGTAGGCGCCAACGGCCGGTGAGGGCGCTTTTTTTCAGGGGAACGTGCTCATGGTTGCTCATCGTGGAATAAGAATGAACAGTGCGACAACGAGCGAAACTGCGGATAGGACGAATGCCGCGACACAGAGGGCAAAAATTCGCTGATGCCTTCTTTCGGAAACCGCCGCCTCCTTCTCCAAAACTTCCAGGGCATTCTTGATTTGTGCCGCCAGTTCCTTGATGTGTGCATCGTTCCCAGAGGCCGCGGCCTGCAATTCCGTTATCTGCTGTTGCAGCAACGTGGCCTGATTGGGAGCCGCCTCCGCATTCTTCTTGGTGAATACCGGCGCAGCCGCAGTAACGATCGTTCCGACGTGCGGAAGCAGGGCTTTTAGTGCGGGAATGAGCCAGGCTGGCATTGTTGAATCCTAACGTAGAGCCCATCGGCGTGCGCCGGCTTTTTCGCGGCCGGCGGATATTGGGTTGAAGGCACCACGTCGGAAGGCCCGGGGGCTGGAGCTCGGTGGTAAGTCAAGCTAGCGTCAAGTATTGTGTCAAGCCGTCCTGAAACTGACTTGTGGCACTGGTTTGCGACCAGCGCACCGAGGGCCAGGAAGGTCACGAAGGCTTGGAAGAATCCCGGATCCACCGTCGCGCCCAGCACCAACAATGGCAGAGCCGCGACAGCGCTTGACCCATTCGTCTCCACGAAGCACAGAACACCGCAATCACCAGGGTCTCGAACACCCGCTGCCCCCGCGTGTACTCACCCATACGGCGTCTCCTCCGTGCGCCTCCTGAACGGGTACGCCAGCTGCCCGAGGTACGTCTCCGGCGGCTGGAACTTCACCGTGCCATAGTTCTTCGGCCAGTGCGCGGGCTGGTGCGCGGTCCCGAAGAGAACATCCCACATGGGCAGGAACCCGGCGAAGTTCTTGTCCAGGCCCTCCTCGTCCGACGTATGGTGCCAGTGGTGGAACTCGGGCGTGGCGATGACCCAGCGCAGTCCGGGCCAGCGCCAGCGCACGTTGGCGTGGATGTACACCGCGTGGAAGGACACGAACACGAGGTAGGCGTACAGCGCGGCGGGCGCGAACCCGAGCACGAACATCGGGATGAACGCCGCCGAGCGCGTGACCAGCACATCGACCAGGTGCATGCGCGAGCCCGCCAGCCAGTCCATCTCGCGGCTGGAATGGTGGATCGCATGGAAGCTCCACAGCCACGGCGTGGTATGGAATGTCCTGTGCACCCAGTAGGTCACGAAGTCCACCGCGAGCAGGATCTCGACGAACTGCAGCGCGACGGGCTGCGCTGCCACGACCTTCTGGAAATCGAACTGCAGAGCCCAGGCAAACGCGGCCTGCGCGGGGATCATGCTTGCGAACGACAGGAGCTGCACGGCCGCGTGGCTCACGAAGAAGTGCTTGAGGTCGGTCTGCCAGCCGCGCCGGAAGATCTTCTGGCGGCGCAGCGGAAAGGCCTGTTCCAGCGATACGAAGATGAGGCCGAGCACGAGCAGTTCCAGCACGAAGTAGTCCAGGCCCACGGAGAACGCGCGCGGCCCGATGTCGATCGCCTCGGCCTCGGCGCCGCCCATGAGCAGCGAGATCGACCCGAGCGCGATTCCCGACAGGCCGTGCAGCATCGAGCGCAAGCGCAGGATGGAGTACAAGCCCAGCACGAAGGTGGCGACAATGCTGGCTTCGAGGATCGCGCGGAAGAGGCCCAGGTTGGCCTTGTACATCGGAAGGGCGTCCGGCGTGACGAGCAGGTCGGGCAGGAGGAAACACAGTTCGGCGAGCACGCACAGCGCGCCCAGCACGCCCGACGCCACGCCGGCGCGCTTGCCCAGGCTGATCCGACGGGCGGCGGTCAGGCGCAGAGGATTCATTAACATTTAATCGTCAAACTCCAGTTCTGGAGCCGCCTGCATGTCAATAGGCTTTCCGGAAAAGGAATATTTCCTCAGTCAGGACAAAGCAATTCTACCTTGAGCAAGGCGATCTCGGCGTCGATCGCGCCCATGCCCGGAAACGCCCGGCCGGCCTTCCGGTACCAGTAGCGCGCGTTGGATTCATCGCCCTCGATCAGGTGCACGATGCCGTGCGCCCAGGTCGCATGCGGGGCGGTGCTCTCCTGGGCGATTTCGTGCGCGCCCTGCCAGTCGCGCGCCTGGAGGAGCGCGACTGCATCGAGCAGGGTCTTGTCCGCCACGGCCTACTCGCGCAGCTTGCGCGCCTCTTTTGCCGCCGGCCGCTCGATGCTCGCCATCAGCCAGGCCTGCAGCTTCGGGTATTTGGACAGGTCGTATTTGATCGCGGTCAGCGTGTAGAGCACGCTCGCCACCATGAAATCGGCCATGTCCCATTTGTCGCTGCCGAAATACGCGTTCTTCGCCAGGTGCTCGTTGAGCAGCTTGAGCTTGCCGACCAGTTGCGCCTCGGC
>JANNWA010000118.1:0-12860 GCA_031408275.1 Pseudomonadota bacterium | reverse complement strand
GTAGAACAGGAAAGGCGCGACCTGCGAAAGGAAATTATTCAGGAACTTGATGAGGAACTTGCGCTGGTAGAACTCGAAGCGGATGCGGAAGATCCTCCCCAGGCGGTAGGATATTTCGGCACGCTCGTAGTTCGAGGTGTCGTTGGCGTGCACTTCAATCGCGCCGTCGGCGACTTCGGCGATCCGCCCGGAGAGCTGGCGCGCACTCAGCTGGCGCTGCTTCGCCAGCACCAGCAGGCGGCGCCGCAGCCTCGGAATGATCACCGCCTGGGTGGCCACGACGCCCAGCGCGACCATGCCCAGGTACACGTGCTGGAACATGATGAAGAACAGCGCCGTCAGTGCCTCGCCGGCGAGGAACAGCGGCGTGATCAGCGACTCCCCGACGAAGCCTCCCAGCGGCTCGACCTCGTCCTTGATCATCGTCGCCATCTCCGCCGACTTCACCCGCCGGAAGTGCGGGAGCGGAAAGCGCAGTATGTGGTCGAAGAGGGAGTACCGCAGGCGCCGGAGCATGCGCTCGCCCATCCATCCCTTCATCGTGTTGATCTGGAGCTTGATAAGGCCGCTCACGATGATGAGCGCGAGGAAGGTCAGCGACAGGGCGACGAGGTAGGACGTTCGCTCCATCGGGAAGCCTTCGAGCAGGACCGTCGGCCCGCCGAGGAAATCGGGCAGGCTGAACACTATCCGGAGGAAAACGACCGTCGAGTCCGGGTTCGGGAAGCGCTTGCCCTGGATGGGCTCGTTGACGATCGTCTTGGGCAGGTCCAGGGACGCGAACAGGACCACCATCGAGGCGACGACCAGCGGCACGATGAGCAGCTGCTCCCGCTTGCTGTAGCGCCAGATGAATCCAAACAACCCGCGTTCCATACCCACCGCCCCCTGTTCACTGTGCGCAAACTACCACCGACCGCGCTTGCCTGGTCAGTTGTAGGGATCCGCCGCGTCCCGCAACCCGTCCCCAAGGAAATTGAACGTCAGCACGACCACGAAAACCGGCACCACGGAAATCATCAACCACGGGTAGAGCGCGACGACGTTGATGTTCTGCGCCTCGTTGAGGAGCACGCCCCAGCTCGTCACCGGCGGACGCAGGCCCAGGCCCAGGAACGAAAGCGCGGTCTCGCCAAGGATCATGCTGGGCACCGACAGGGTGACCGAGGCAATGAGGTGGCTCGCAAAGCTCGGCAGCAGGTGGCGCCGGATCACGCGCGCGGGGCTCGCGCCCATGAGTACCGCCGCGTTGGCGAAGTCCTCCTCCCGCAGCGCGAGCAGCTTGGATCGCACGGACCGCGCGAGCCCGGGCCAGTCGAGCAGCCCGAGGATGATGGTGATGCCGAAGTAGACGAGGATCGGACTCCAGTTTACCGGGAGCGCCGCTGACAGCGCCATCCACAGCGGCAGCTCCGGGAACGCGCGGACCATCTCGATGAAGCGCTGGATCACGTTGTCGATCCATCCGCCGAAGTATCCCGAGATGCCGCCCAGCGTGATGCCGATCAGGAAGCTGACCAGAATCCCCAGCAGGCCGACGGTCAGCGAGATCCGGGTACCGTACACGATCCTGGAAAGCAGGTCGCGCCCCAGCCGGTCCGTGCCAAACAGGAAGAAAGTCCCGCCTTCGGCCGGACAAACGAGGTGGAAGTCGGCCTCGATCAATCCCCAGAATTCATACCCATCGCCACGGCAGAAGAAGCGCAGCGGCTGCACGCGGCCGGTGTCCTCTTTATAGGAGCGTTTCATCGTCGCCATGTCGAGTTCCATGCTGTAGCCGTATACAAACGGCCCGACAAAGCGGCCCTCATGCATCAGGCGCACCGACTGGGGCGGCGCATAGATGCTCTTGGTGTCCCGCGTGTGCAGGTTGTAGGGCGCGATGACTTCGCTCACCAGGGTCGACGCGTAGATCACCAGGAGGATCACACCCGAGATCAGGGCAATCCTGTGGCGCCGGAACTTCCACCACATGATCTGCCATTGCGACGCCCTGTAGAACTTTTCCTGCTCGGGCGTAAGCGTTTCGGCCTTGTAGGGCTCGAACGGCTCCGTAGCGATGAAGTGCTCGAGCTTGTCGCCGCCCTGCGCGGGCGCGCTCACTTGGCGACCCCCCCGGTGAGGCGGATCCTGGGATCGAGCATGGCCAGCAGGAGGTCCGAGATGAAAGTGCCGATCACGGCCAGCAAGGAGAGGAACATCAGGAACGAACCGGCAAGGTATTGGTCCTGGCTGCGCAGTGCGTCGAGGAGCATCGGCCCCGAAGTCTGGAGCGAAAGCACGACTGCAACGACCGCCGACCCGGAGATTATCTTCGGAAGCTCGCTCCCGATATCGGCGATGAAGGGGTTGAGCGCCATTCGCATCGGGTATTTCATCAGCAGGCGGAACGGTGGTACGCCTTTCGCGCGCGCAGTGGTGACGTACTGCTTCTGGATTTCATCCAGCAGGTTGGCGCGCAGGCGCCGGATCATCCCGGCCGTGCCGGAGGTGCCGATGACGATGACCGGGATCCACAGGTGGTGGAGCACTGACTCCACCTTCGCAAGGCTCCATGGCTGGCCGATGAACTCGGGATCCATGATGCCGCCGATCGACAGCCCGAACTGGACGTTGGCGAAATACATCAGCACCAGCGCGAGCAGGAAGTTGGGGGTGGCGAGCCCCACGTAGCCGAGCAACGTAAGTCCGTAGTCACCCCAGCTGTACTGGTGAGTGGCTGCATAGGCACCGATGGGAAACGATACCGCCCACGTGAACAGGATGATGGAAAAATTCAGCACGAACGACAGGAGCAGCCGGTCCCCCACGACCTCTTTCACTGGCAGGTCGTATTCGAAGGACCACCCCCAGTCGCCCTGGATGAGTCCCGAGAATCCCTGAGTCCCGGGCCACACGCCGATCCACACCGCGTACTGCTCGACAAACGGCTTGTCGAGGCCGAACTGGCGCCGCAGGAACTCGATTTTCTCGAGCGCAGCAGTATCGCCCTGGCTCTTCAGCTCGTCGATCTGGTTCGAAAGGAAGTCCCCGGGCGGAAGCTGGATGATGATGAACGTCACCAGGCTGATCACGAACAGCGTCGGGATCAGGATCAGGATGCGCTGCAATGTGTATTTCAGCATTTTTCTGCGCAGACTCTAGCGATCGATGGCCGGGACCCGGGCGGAGTTCACTTGAACCAGAAGGAATCCGGGCGGTAGATCCCGAAGAACGCGCCTGGATCCCAGTTGTAAAAGCCCTTCTCCGGCACGTTCATGAGCGTGGTGCGCACGAGGACCGGTTGCGGGACCGCCGCGATCACGCCGATCACGAACTGCTGCTCGGCGTGCAGGGAAAGCATCTGGTGCCATGCCTTCTCGCGCTCGGCCCGCGTCGTCGCGGCCCGCCAGGCGGCATCGAGTTTGACCAGCTCGATCACCTCAGGAATATCGGGGGCCTGCCCGGCCTTGCCTGCAGACTCGTAGTACTGCCCGAATTTCGGCCACTGGAGCTGCTGCTGGCTGGTGGGCGCAAGGGCGTCCGGGCTCATGTCCGGGGTCGCAAGGCCGTTCTCCAGGCCACCCCAGACCGACATCACGGCTTCGCCCCCGAAGACCCGGTTGCGCAGCACTTCGCGCTGGGACGGCTTGCTGAACAGCTTTATTCCCACGTCTTTCCACGTTTCCCGTATCAGCTCGAGAACGTCGGACTGCTCCGAACTCTCGCCTGCGGTCTCCACGATCAGTTCGAGCAACCGGCCGTCCGGCAGCCTGCGAACGCCGTCCGCGCCGCGCTTCAGGCCGATATCGTCGAGCAGCTTGTCGGCCGCTTTCTTGTCGAACTTTGCCCAGCGCTTCTGATAGGCCTCCTTGAACAGGGGACTCTCCGGGAGCACGGTATTGTTGGCTTCGGTCGCCAGCCCGAAATACAGCACCTGGTTGATCAGGCTGCGGTCTATCGCCATGGAAAGTGCGCGCCGGAAGCGAACGTCGCGAAGCAATGTCCGCCACACCGGATCGTTGACGTTCAGGTTCGGATGCAGCGCGAAATGCGACCCGATTCCCGTGCGCCAGAGCAATGCCCGGTAGTTGCTGGCCTTTTCGCCCTTCTTGAGGAAGGTGTAGTTGTTGAAATGCAGGTCGCGGGCCTGCAGGTCCGACTCGCCCGCCCCGGCCTTGGCCGGAATCAGCTTGCCTTCCGCCACGCCCAGCACCACGCGATCGATGTAGGGCAGTTGCACACCCTTCGCATCGACACGGTGGAAATAGGGATTGCGCACCGCCACGAAGCGGTCCGCCGGCGGACGGGTGGTGTTGATCCACGGTTCGAGCGTCGGCAGGTCCGGATTGTCGAACTGGTACATGTTGTCCTGCTTGTTGTGCTGCGATGCCCAGCCCCGCTTGCCGGCCTTGTTCTCGGCCTCGACGACTTTCGGGTTGTACTTCTTGTGGAACTTCTTGAGGTAGTGCGCCGGCCTGTAGATGTACAGCGGCGAAGCGCCGGCGATCCGCGGCAGGAATTCCCGGTTCGGCTTGGTCCAGGTGTAGCGCACCGTCGTCGCGTCGAGCACTTCGAACTTGGGCGGTTCGCCGTCCACCAGCAGGTCGCTCTGCGGCCCGGTCGGGCTGAGCTCGCGGTTGCTCGCCACATCCTCCCAGAAATAGCGGAAATCCTCTGCGGTGAACGGCGCGCCGTCCGACCATCTGTGCCCCTTGCGCAGCTTGAAGGTAAACACCCGGTCGTCGGTCGCCTCGAAACTCTCGAGGATATCCGGGGCGAGCGCCAGCTTCTGGTTGTAGCCGACGAGGCGCGCGTACCCGTACACCACCAGCATGCGCACATCCCGCGCCCGCCCGATGAGCATGTTGAGGGTCCCGCCCTGCTTGCCCGGCTGCAGGCCGGGATCGGTCATCGGCACGACCAGCGGCGTTGCGGGCACGCGCTTTTCCACTGGCGGGAGCTTGCCTGCCGCGACAGTCGCGCGGAGCATCTCGCTCTCGGCGAGTTGCGCCCCGGATGCCACCAGGGGCAGCGCCGCGATGAGCCCGATGAACGCCTTCCGAACTGCCCTGCACTGCGTGGTTGTCATGCAATCAGCTCCGAGTGGTTGGCGGTGTCGCGCGCACGCACCAGGTGGCCTTCGCCGAGATCGATCATTGAGGTCGGTGCGGACCCGTCCAGGCGGAACGGGTTCGGCCAGGCGCCCGGATCGGACGCCCGCCCTTCCATCAGCGCGTCGAAATTCAGCTTGCGGTCCAGGTCCGGGCTCGGCACCGCCGAAAGCAGCGCCTTGGTATAGGGGTGCACCGGGTTGCGGAAAAGCTCGGCGTACGGCGCGACTTCGACCAGCCGGCCGGCGCACATGACCGCAATCCGGTCGGCGATGTAGTTCACCACCGCGAGGTTGTGCGAAACGAAGATGTACGTGAGGTTGAGCGCGTCGCGCAGGTCGCGCAGCAGGTTCAGGACCTGCGCCTGTACGGACACATCCAGCGCGGACACCGGTTCGTCGCAGATAAGCAGGGACGGGCTCAGGGCAAGCGCGCGCGCGATGCCCAGGCGCTGGCGCTGCCCCCCGGAAAAACTGTGCGGGTAGCGCCGGAGGTGGCGGACATCCAGCCCCACCAGGGTGGTCAGTTCCTTCACCCGCGCGAATCGCTCGTCGGCGTCGCCCACGCCATGGATCACCAGCGGCTCGCTCAGGATCTCGAACGCGCTCATGCGCGGGTTGAGGGATCCCACTGGATCCTGGAACACGAACTGGACCTTGCGCCGGTAGGCGAACAGCTCCGCCCCTTTCAGTGACAGCACGTCCTGCGGCGTGCCGTCGTCGTTGAATACGATCTCGCCGCTGTCCGGCGTGATCGAGCGCATGATCATCTTCGATGTCGTCGTCTTGCCGCAGCCGGACTCGCCCACCAGGCCAAGGCACTCGCCGGCCCGCACCGTAAAACTGACCCCGTCAACCGCCAGCACCTGGTTGCTGGGCTTGCTGCCCAGGAGCGAGGTCTTGCGCGTGCCGAACCCCTTGGTCAGGTTGCGCACCGTAAGCAGCGGTGCGTCCGAAGCCTTGTCGGCCGGCGGGCGCGCCCGGGCCGACATCAGATGGTTGGTGGAAACCTGGATTTCGCGCAGCGGCGTCAGGCGCTCGCCGGGCGCCATGTTGAAGCGCGGCACGGCGCGCATGAGCGCCTTCAAATACGGATGGCCGGGCTCGCGGAAGATCGCCTCCACGGTTCCCGACTCCACGACCTTCCCCTGGTACAGCACCACCACCTCGTCGGCCATGTTCGCCACCACGCCCAGGTCATGCGTGATGAACATCACCGCCATCCGCATTTCGCGCTGCAGCCGGACGATGAGCTGGAGGATCTGCGCCTGGATCGTGACGTCGAGCGCAGTGGTCGGTTCGTCCGCGATCAGCAGTGCCGGACGGCACACCAGCGCCATCGCGATCATTGCGCGCTGCCGCAGCCCGCCGGACAGTTCGAACGGGTAGGTCTGCACCGCCCGCGCCGGGTTGGGAAAACCGACCAGCCTGAGGATCTCCACCACTGCTTCCTGGCGCTGCGCCTTGCCCAGGTCGCGATGCAGGGTAAGCGCCTCTTCGATCTGGTTGCCGATCGTATGCAGCGGGGACAGCGCGGTCATCGGCTCCTGGAAGATTATCGAAATCCGGCCGCCGCGCAGCCCCTGCTGCTCGGGATCCGTCGGCTTGAGCTTCGCGATATCGACCACGACCCCCTGGCGGGCCGGATCGGAAAACAGGATCTCTCCGCCTTCGATGCGGGCGATCTTCGGAAGGATCCCCATGATCGCCTGCGCGATGATCGACTTGCCGGAGCCGGATTCCCCCACCAGCGCCACGGTACGCCCCTCGGGAATGCGGAATGACACCCCGTCGGCGGCTTTGACCGTGCCGGCATCGACGCTAAGGTAGACCTTGAGATCACTTACCTTGAGAACGTTGGGCATATCACGCAGTCAATGGACGGAATCAAATGCAGGTGGTCCCCTCGGTGCCTAACCCCGGTGTCTCCTGGATTGCGCGGGTGATTTGCATGGGCGACTGTGCACGCGAAGTATACGAGAAAGAGCGTCCCCATTGCTCCAATTGTCCGAACCATGGCCGGAGTTCGCCCGCACGAAACGCGATGCCGGTCATCACCCCCCCCTCCCGAACACGTCCCGCGGCGAGCGCCAATAAACTCCAGAAGCACCTTGCGTCCCCTCGAACAGCCGGCCGAGGAACCCCCACGCCGCAGTGTCGTGCACGGCGTGGTGGGTCAGCCATCCGGTGGGCTCCAGCGCGTCCACCGCGCCAGTGCGCTTGGCGGACAGGTGCCGCGTCGCCTGGCCGAGCGCGGACTCGTCGCCGACGAACCCGCGCCCCCCTTTCCAGTCGATGATATCCACGTGCGTGTTGACCTGCCTCAGTCCGCAGGCAGGATTCGTGACTTTTCTCACACCGAAGGTACTGATCCCGAGATAGCCTGCCTTCCCAAGCTGCGCAACGAGCGGCATCGAGATCCGGTTCCACGGCGGAGCAAGCACCGAAAGCATCCTGGCGCCCGCCACGACTTCGAGCTGCTTGCGCGCCGACAGCAGCCTCCCCAGCGCGGCATCCAAAGGTTCGTCCGCAGGGAATTCGGTCTTCTTCGCGCCTCCCGATGCACGATTTTGGTGATCCGCGCCATGCTGAATCACGGATATGCAGGACGGGAGCGCATCGAACGCGGCCGCATCGGCCGCCCCGGGAATGACAGCCAGAGCGAGCGGCACGCCCGTCGCGGCTGCCAGCGCATAGAGCCGGGCCAGCGCCGGGTGCGTGCGACACGCATCGTCGTCGCGCCACCAGAATTCGACATCCCGGCCCGCGTCGCGCCAGCGGCCGATCTCATCGAAGAAAGATTGCCAGGCCCGATCTACCATCCCGCCCCCGCGGTCCACTCTTCAAGCAGGGTTGCCGTGCGTCTTGCCCCGCCCAGATCGATTCCTTCAGCTGTCCGGCGCGGTCGCGCCGCGGCGCAATCCACTGCCGCTGCGAGGGTTCCCGGATCGAGCGTCGATTCCTCGACCATTTCGAGCATTCCCCGGTCGGCGAGCAGGCGCGTGCGCAAGGTCTGCTCCGTTTCAGCACCGCCGGCAAACGGGACCACGACTGAACGCGCACCAGCCTGCAGGATTTCCATCACGGTGTTGTAGCCGCCCTGGCTGACCGAGAGCTCGCAGTTTCTGAGCATGCGCACGAAATCGGGACGCGCCCGTTCGACCACCACGCGGCCTTCGCCTGTCGCGGCCGCGAGACCGGAGAGCGCGTCCATTTCAGGCGCCCCGGCGTTTACGCCGACGAGAATCCGCCACGTCCTGTTTGCGAGCCCGCTAAGGGGCCTTGCACGGATAGCGGTTTCGAGCAGCCTTCTGCCGACCGCACCGCCACCCGCGGAGACCAGTACTTCGCCCGTTCCGGCCATCGCATCGCCTCCCGAGGTCACAGCGCTGCAGCTCTCCGGCTCGACGACATAGCCGGTGTAGTGGAGCTTGTCGGAGATGCGCCCCGCATGCCGGAATGTCCGTCCAAGCGCGATCAGCGCAGGATCTCCGTGGACCAGCAGGCGATCGAAATACTTTTCGAACACGGCCAGCATCTCGTCCTGGCGCGCGGGATCATTTTGCCCGCCACCCAGCACGTCGCGCACCGAGGAAGCGATCACCGGACGGTGCCGCGCGCCTGACGCGGCCTCGAGCAGGGGAACAAGCTCGAACCGCATCTGGCGGCGGCCAAACGGAAAGAGTTCGACCACCAGGGCATGCGACTCGCAGGCGCGCCACGCCTCCAGGAGCATGTCGCGTCGCCGCGCCTTCCACGCCGCGTCGATCGGGACGCCATTGGCGTCCACCAGCGACTTGAATCCGCAATCCCCGGACCCGACCGACGGCAACTGCACGAGGCGCACCCCGCGCAACTCGAGATCCGGGACCGCGAACCCGCCGCTGGCCAGCGTAACTTCGAGACCATGCGCCGCAAGGGCGTTTGCGAGCGTGACCGCCCGCCTCAGGTGGCCTATGCCGAGGAGATGCTGCACATAAACGAAAACGCGCCTGGCGGTCATTGCGGGACCCGGGTCGCCTGTCGTGCCGCGAGCGGCACGTTCATGCGCAACGGGGCGGGAGCGCCGGAGGAATCGAGCTGAAAAAAGTGGACTGCACCCCATTCGAGTTTCATCGGCGGCCGCCCCAGCATGTCCCACCGCGACGCCGCTGCGAAGACGACGCGGATGACACCGCGATGGGCAACCGCAAGGGTCGGCCTGCCGTCCGAGGCAACGTCAGCCAGCCATCCGCGCACGCGTTCGAGCACCTGCCTCGGGCTTTCGCCGCCAGGCGGCGTGAAGTCGAAACCGCGCGCTTCGTTTTCGTGCATCGCGTCGCCCTGTTCGGCGCGCAAGTCTTCGAGCCGGCGGCCTTCCCATGCGCCCCAGCGCATCTCCGCGATGCGCGCCTCGCGTTTGATCGGCGCAAGGCCGAGGAGCGTCGCGGTTTCCACGCATCTCGCGAGCGGGCTGGAAACGACGCGCATGCCCTGGCACTCGACCGGGATTGCGCAGCCGGCCAGGTGTTTTCGGCCGGCTTCACTGAGCGCAATATCCGTCCGCCCTTGTATGCGGCCCTCCCGGCTCCAGTCCGTTTCGGCATGGCGCAACAGCGCGAGAATGGTCACCTCCGCGCTGCCTGCGGCGACGGCTCGCCGGAAGGGATTGCGCCCAGCGCACGATTGAGGATCCCGGCGGCCGCATCAATGCTGCGTTCGTCGGCAACAAAGCGCGCTGCTGCACGCCCCATCCCGGACCTGCGCGGCGCATCGAGCAGGAGTTCGCGCACAAGGCCGGACAACGCTTCCTCGTCCCCGGCGGGCGCGAGAAGCCCCGTGCGACCGTCGCACACGACATCCGGGACACCCCGCACCGCGCGGGACACCACGGGAACGCCGGCGGCCTGCGCTTCCAGCATCGCCATGCCGTAAGCCTCGTTGACCGCGGGCCAGACACACAGGTCGCACGCCGCATAGATTTCCGCGAGGCGCTCCGCGACGCATTCTCCAAGGAACCGTGCGCGTCCGGATGCCGCACCCTCGAACGCCGCTTCGACTTCGTTGCGTGCGGTCCCGTCGCCGGCCACTACAACCTGCCACGGAATATCCGTAACCTGCCGCAGGACTCTCGCGAGCATGCTGTAGGAGTCAAGCTTGTCCCGGGGCCGCATCATTGCCGCCACGACAATCCACGGTACCGCCGGATCCAGATCAAGCGCGACGGACAACCGTCCGCGATGGCGCTCGCGCTCCTGTGCGGCGGCCCGGTATGGCCCGGCATCGAGAAACGGCGGCAAGGACACGACCCTTTCCGGCGACGCCACCAGCGGCGCTATGCACCCCATGTCGTACTGCGTCGGACACAGCACGAGCGCCGCCGACCGGATCGCCCGCTCCGCGGCGGCGTGCCCGATCGCCCATGGCCCGTCCGCGCGCTTGGGTGCGTACGACGCCTCGGCGATCACATACGGGATCCTGAGCTCGGCGGCGACCCGCGGGCCCAGCCAGTCGGGCGCCTTGTAGTAGACGTGATAGGTAAACCACAGGTCGGGACGCCGGCCGGGATCGCCGCCCCATTTGGCTACCAGTTCCTGCGCAAGCCGCTCACCCTCGTCGCGAAGGCCGGCCTGGCGCGCGGGGTTTCCCTCTGAGTCAAAGGTTCGCAGCGATGCAGCGAGTTCGACTTGGTGACCGGCCCGCTCCAGCGCGTCGATCAACAACCGGGCAACGCGCCGGTCGCCCGAGGGAACGCTGTGCGTGGGCGACTTGAGGGGCGCGTAAAAGGCAATGCGCATGGCCCGGATTCTAAACTACCGCCCCTGCGCTCTCCGCCCGCCCGTGCTTCGCAAGCCCGAACTTTTCTGCCAGCCTGGCGACGTTGGCGTCCATGCCGAATCGGGCGCCGACCCGCTCGCGTCCGGCCTCACCAAGCCTGCGCCGCGGCGCCGGATCGCGCATCAATTTTTCCAGCGCGGCGGCAAGCGCATCAGGCGCATCAGGTTCGACGAGCAGGCCGGTGACGTCATGCTCGATCAGTTCGTGAATCGCCGAGACCCGCGTCGCGACGCACGGCAGGCCTTGCGTCTGGGCCTCCATCAGCACATTCGGCAGCCCGTCCCGGTCGCCGTCATCGGCAATCCTGCTGGCAAGGGCGAACAGGTCCGCGGCCCGGTACTCCCCGAGCAGTTCCGCCTGCGTCATCGCGCCGCGCCATTCGATGCGATCCGCAATGCCAAGCGCGTCCGCGCGGCGCTTCAGTTTCCCGGCGAGCGGCCCGCCGCCGACATGGACCAGCCGCCAGTGCAGGCCGCGGGGCAGGCGCGAGAGCGCATCCAGCAGCACGTCGGTGCCTTTCTTTTCCACGAGGCGGCCCACGGACAGGACGGTGACCCGGTCGTCCGCCGACCGGCCGGTGCGCGCAGCACGCTGCGCCGGGCCAGGCGGAAATCTGCGCAGGTCCAGCCCGTGATAGACGAGTTCGACCCGCCCCTCCGGCGCCAGCGCCGAAAGATGCGCGCAGTTGGTCGCCGTGCACGTGACCAGCCACTCGCACGAGGCCAGCTTCTCGCGCAGTTCCCAGTCCGGGGTGGTCCAGATGTCCTTGGCATGGGCGGACCCGGTCCAGGCCATGGCGCGCAGTCCGGCCGCATAGCGCACCACTGATGCAGGCGTATGCAGGAAATGGGCGTGCAAGCGGCCCACATCGGCGGGCAGCTCGCTCGCCAGCACAAGGGCCTGGCCAAAGCGCCGGATCCTGTTGGCGGTCGGATCGCGCCGCAAGTCCCTCAGCCACACCCCGCGGACAGCGCGATAGGCGGGCCAGCGCCTCACCCGCCACCAGGCTCGCAGGACGCGCAGAGGCCCGTGATGCAGGTATTCCGGGAGGTAGACCACGGGCGCGCGGATCTCCTCGTGCACCGGGTGCCTGCGATCCTCCGTCGGATGCCGCAGGGACACGATCAGGATGTCCAGGCCGAGCCGCTCGAGTGCGAGGATCTCCTGGGCGATGAACGTTTCGGACAGCCTGGGATAGCCTTTCAGGACGAAAGCTACGCGGCCCGCGGCCGCGGCAGGAACCACGGGCTCAGCCGATGCGGGATACGACCGGCAATGCCTCGCTCTCCGCCGTTTCGAGCCACGGCGCGACGCGCCTGGCCACGTTGGTCAGGCCCTCGAGGAGCCCCGGAACCACGACTTCCGACGGCCTGTTCTGGCGCGGCAATGCGCGCAGCGCCGCCGCCATGACGGCCGGGTCATAGGTCCCGTCGTCGCTGAGCATGCTGATGAGGCCGAGCCGCGTGGCGCTCGCCGCGCGGATGAACTGCTCCAGCCGGGGCTTGGTGCGGGGGATGATCAGCGCCCGCTTGTCCATCGACAGGACTTCGCAGAACGTGTTGTAGCCGCCCATGGCGACCACCCCGGCAGCGCCAGCCACCAGCGTTTCCAGGTGATTGTGAAAAGTGATCGCATCGACGCGCTTCAGCCGCGACGCGCGATCCATGAATTCCGCCTGGCGTTCCGGCTGCATGAACGGCCCGAGCACCAGCAGCGCCGGATACGGGAGCAGCGCGTCGTGTTCGTAGGCGCGCAGCACCCAGTCGATCAGGGTCTCTCCGTCGCCTCCGCCGCCCGTGGTCACCAGGATGTACGGGCGCTTGGTGATTTCAGGCAGCCGCGGCGGCGCCCCACGCGTCGAAACCTCGCGCGGCAGGTAGCCCGTGTAGGTGATCTTCTGGCGCACCCGCGCGGGCAGCGCGACGCCTTCCAGCGGGTCGCAGATCTGCGG
>JANNWA010000117.1:0-3189 GCA_031408275.1 Pseudomonadota bacterium | reverse complement strand
CATTCGTGATCGACGAGCTCACCGACCTCGTGGAAGAGGCCGTGCTGAAGGAGTTCGAGGCGATCAGCGCCCGCGGCGGCGTGCTCGGCGCGATGGAGACCGGCTACCAGCGCGGCAAGATCCAGGAAGAGTCGATGTACTACGAGCACAAGAAGCACGACGGCTCGTATCCCATCATCGGCGTGAACACCTTCCGCAACCCGCACGCGGACGACACCCCGCAGAGGATCGAGCTGATCCGGTCGACGGATGAGGAAAAGCAGTCGCAGTTGAAGCGCCTGCGCGCCTTCCACAAGAAGAACGCGAAGGAGTCCGGCCCGATGCTCGCGCGCCTGCAGCAGGCCGAGATCGCCAACGAGAACGTGTTTGCAGTGCTGGTGGATGCCGTGCGCGTGTGTTCGTTGGGCCAGATCACCCACGCGCTGTTCGAAGTCGGCGGCCAGTACCGCCGGAGTATGTAGCGCTCGGTACAGGGGAACCCCAGGGTTCCCCCGTGCCCCCTCCCTGTTACCGGCCGAGGTCCTGGATGGCGTCTACGACCATGGCCGTGCCGATCGCGATCATCAGGATGTCGCCGGCCACGCGGACGTAGCGGTAGCCCGAGGGCGGTACGCCGATCTGTATGACCAGGGGCTGCGGTACCTCGTAGAAAATCACGTCGCGCGGCAGGGGCTGGCCGACGGCCCACTTCTTCGCCTGGCCGGGAGGCATGCAGCCGTTGTTCTTCTTGGCCAGGCCCGGCGGGCAGCGGCCGGACTGATACTGGCTGCCGTAGTACTCGCGCACTACTACCCGGTTCTGGTCATTGAAGTGTTGTTTCGCGCCACCGCCCTGTCCATGGCCCTGGTTTTGGCCTTGGCTCTCGCCCTTACCCTGACTCTGGCCCTTGGCGCCTTTTTCCCCGGCCCATGACGGCTTGTCGGCCAGCGCGGCACCGGCTGCCAGCAGCCCGGAGAGGGCGACGGCCATGAGACTTCCGTAGGTAAATGAATTGCGTTGCATGCGACACCTCTGGATCCTGAGTTGAGCCAGGACTCTAGTCGCCCGCCCAAAAAGGTTCCGTGCGATATCACACAGAGTGACGCGGATTCCCGGCAGGATTACCCGTGCGCGACCTGCATCGTCTCGACCAGTTTCACCAGCGCGTACAGCGTGCGGTTGACCGGCACGGCGACGCCGCGCTTTTCCGCCTGCCGCAAGATGAACCCGTTGAGGTGGTCGATTTCCGTCGGCCGCCCGCGCGCCATGTCCTGCGCGGTCGACGAGCGCTGCCCCGCCATGGCGCCGGCGATACCCGCCACGCGTTCGAGCGTGTCGGGCGCCATGCGCACGCCGCAGGCCTTTGCCACCGCGAGCACCTCCAGCGTTGCATCGCGCATCACGTCACGGATGCCGACGCTTTCGACCATCTTCCCGTAGGGCGCCTGGCCGAGCGCCGAGATCGCGTTGTAGGCGCAGTTGACCGCGAGCTTGCCCCACAGCGCGCCCTGCACGTTGTCGGAGATCTCCACCGGGACGCCGGCAGCCGCGAACCAGCCCTGCACGCTCCTGAGCGCTGCCTGCAGCGCGGGCGGGGCCGGATCCTCGAGCGAGCCGATCGTGAGGTCGCCGCGGCCGTGGTGCTTCAGGTGGCCGGGACCGAGCATTTCGGTCGCGACGTGGACCACGGCGGGTATCACGGCGCGGTCGATGCGCCCCACGATGCGCTCCGCGTTGTCGACGCCGTTCTGCAGGTTCAGCACGATCGCGTCCGGGTCGAGATGCGGTGCGATCTGCGCTGCCGCCGCCTCTGTGTCGGGCGACTTCACGCAAAACAGGACGAGCCGCGCGCCGCGCACGGCGTCCGGCACCGTGCTGGCCATGACCGGAATATGCTCCTCGAACTTGAGGCCTTCGAAGTGCAGGCCGTTCTTGCGAAAGGCGTCCACGTGCACGGGCCGGCCGATCAGGGTGACCGCGTGGCCCGCGCGCGCGAGCATGCCGCCGAAATAGCAGCCGACGGCGCCCGCGCCGAGGACCGCGACGCGGATCGATCCGGCCGGTGCGCTCATACCCGCATTCATACCTTCAGCACGACCTTGCCGAAGTGGTTGTTGGCCTTCATGTAGGCCAGCGCCGCGACTGCGTCGTCGAGCGCAAAGGCGCGGTCGAGCGGGAGCTTCAGCTTGCCCACGGCGATTGCTTCCCACAGGTCGTCGCGCATCAATCGGTTGATCTCGCGCACCTCGTCGACCGACCGGGTGCGGAAGGTCACGCCGATGTACGAAATGCGCTTCATCGCGTGAAGGTCATAGTCGAACTCGCCCTTCGAGCCCCCCAGCCGGCCGACGTTGACGATGCGGCCCAGCACGCGCGCCGCCTTGAGGTTGCCATTCGCGACGCTGGCCGAGACCTGGTCGATGATGAGGTGCACGCCCTTGCCTTCGGTGGCGGCGATGACTTCGTCGGGCCACTCCGGCCGGGTGGTGTCGATGGTCAGGTCCGCGCCCCACTCGGTGAGCCTTGCGCGCCGCGCAGTGTGCGTGGACGAGCCGATCACGAAGCCCGCACCCATGAATTTCGCGATCTGCAGGCCCATGATGCCCACGCCCGAGCTCGCGCCCTGGATCAGCACGCTCTCGCCTTTCACGAGGCCCCCGGCGGTCACCAGCGCGTTGTGCATGGTCTGCAGCGCCACCGGCAGTGTGGCGGCTTCCTCGAAACTCATGGTGTCGGACGGCAGCAGGTGGACGCGGCCGCGGTCGGCGACGGCGTACTCGGCGTAGCCCGCCGCGCCGGAGGCCATCACGCGGTCGCCCGGTTTCACGTGCGTCACGTGGGCGCCGACCTCGGCTACCTCGCCTGCGAACTCCATGCCGACGATCGTGCCCGCGCCGCCCACGGCGCCGTGCGCGTGGCCTGCGGCTACGGCGAGGTCGGCGCGGTTGAGGCCGCAGGCGCGTACGCGCACCAGCACCTGGCTGGCCTGGGGCACGGGGGCGGGGACCTCGCGGATCTCGACGCCGTTGGCGGTGACGACAGCTGCTTTCACGGAACTGCTCCTCAGGATTGGGCCGGACGGTCGGGAAGTGTAGCCGCTCCCGGGTAAGATGGCGGCATGCTGAATCTCCTGCTGATGTCCAACTCCCGTAACCCCGGCGGCGGCTGGCTCGACCATGCCGAGCCGCTGATCCGCGAGCTCGTCGGCGA
>JANNWA010000116.1:0-6205 GCA_031408275.1 Pseudomonadota bacterium | reverse complement strand
GCGTCCAGCTCGGCGAAGACGCGCTTCGGGACGAGGCGCACCGGCAACCCGCTCCAGACCGGCTGCGCATAGTTGGGCGGCCGCCACTGCGGCGTTGTTGAGGTAGCAGCTACCGCCGACGAATGCGGGCCCGGCGTGGTGGCCCGGCGGGCGGCAGACCGCGTATGCCACTCCCGCGCCCTCGGCCACCAAAAGGGCACGCTAGACGAGAAGAGGGGCGGCCGCCCCTCCTCAGACCTCCCCGCTACGCCGCGACCAGGCCGTGCAGGCTGAAGAGGCCTTGCGGATCCAGCCAGACCTTCTCGCCGCGAAATCCCGCCTGCGCGGCCAGCGCCTGGAACTCCTCGACCGAATACTTGTACGAGTTCTCGGTGTGGATCGACTCGCCGGCCGCGAACTGGAACCGGTGGCTGCCGATGTTCACTTCCTGGCGCTCGAGGCTCGACAGGTGCATCTCGATGCGCCCTTCGGAGGCGTTGTAGAAGGCGTAGTGCGCGAAGGTCCCAGGCGCGAAGTCCCCGCCCAGCTCGGCGTTGATCCGCGCGAGCAGGTTCAGGTTGAACTGCGCCGTCACTCCCTGGGCGTCGTTGTAGGCGGCGTGCAGAACGTTGGGATCCTTCTTCAGGTCGACCCCGACCAGCATCGCCCCGCCGGGCCCGACCTGGCCGCGCGTCATGTGCAGGAAGGCCATCGCTTCATCACGCGTGAGGTTGCCGATGGTGGAGCCGGGGAAGTACACGACCTTGCGGCCGGCCCCGCCGAAAGCCGGGATAGCGAGCGGCCGGCCGAAATCGCCCGTCACGGCGCGGATGTCCAGCCACGGGAATTCCGCCGCGAGGTGCGCCGCCGCCAGGCGCAGGGCAGACTCGGAGATGTCCACCGGGACGTACGCCGCGGGCCGCAGGCGCGCGATCAGGAGGCGCGTCTTGGTGCTCGCGCCGCTGCCGTATTCGATCAGTTCGACGCCGGTTTTGCCGCCCTCCCCGGCGAAGCGCGCGATGTCGCCGGCGTGCGCCTCGGTCAACGCGAGTTCGGCGCGGGTCGGGTAATACTCGGGCAGCGCGCAGATGGCCTCGAACAGGCGGCTGCCGCGCGCATCGTAGAAATACTTGGGGGGCAGCGCTTTTCGGGGCAATGCGAGCCCGGCGACGACGTCTTCGAGGAAATTGTCCGCGGGAACCGCCGTCCCGTGGAAACTTACGCTGCCGGTGCCGGCCATGGCGGCTGAGGCCGCAGCTTCGGCTGCAGTTTCGACAACAAGCCGGGCGCTAGCCCTGCGGACGCCGCAGGGTGCTGGTCTCCAGCCACTTCTTGATGCGCTGGGCGTCGCCGATGCGCGAATTCTTGCCCCACGAATCGAGCAGGATCACCACCACGTCCTTGCTTGACAGCCGCACGCGCATGACGAGGCAGCGGCCCGCCTCGGCGATGTACCCGGTCTTGGACAAACCGATATCCCAGGTGTGGCCGCGCACAAGCCCGTTGGTGTTGGCGTATTGCAGCGGCTGCCCGAACACGCTCACCTGCGCCTTGTCGCGCGTGGAGTACTGGCGGATCACGGGATATTCGTGCGCGGCCTGCACCAGGCGCGCGAGGTCCGGCGCGGTGGACACGTTGGCCGCCGTCAGGCCCGTGGAATCTTCGAAGCGCGAATTCAGCATGCCCAGGGACATGGCCTTGTCGTTCATCGCGGAGATGAAGGCCGGGGTGCCGCCCGGGTAGGTGCGTGCCAGCGCCGCGGCGGCGCGGTTTTCGGAGGCCATCAGCGCGAGCAGCAGCAACTCGTCGCGCGAAAGCACCGAGCCGGGGCGCAGGCGCGACTGGGTGCCCTTCAGCTGGTCCATGTCCTCGGTGCTGATCACCACGCGGTCCTCGAGGGCGAGCCCGCGGTCGAGCACGACCATGGCGGTCATCAGCTTGGTGATCGAGGCGATCGGCAGTACAGCGTCGGCGTTCTTGGCAAGGATGGTCTCGCCACTCGCGGCGTCCTGCACCAGCACGCTGCTCGAGCGCAGGAAGACTTTCTCGGGGTTCGCGGCCTGGGCCCGGTCGTACTGGTCGACCTGGGCGATCTGGGGCTTCTTCTTGGCGGTCTTGGTGTTCTTGGTGTTATCGGCGCCCTGGGCGAACCCGAAGGAGAGCGCGAGTACCGCGAACACCGCAAACATCGCGACGATCTTTTCGAGCTGGTGCAGTTGCCGGGGTTGCGCTTCCATCAAGGTACCTTGGGCAAGATTTCGCGAAGTGTAGTGACCGGAATCAACAAAAGCAAGCAAAAATAAGGGGCTGGGGTGTTTTTTTCGAAAGCGCATGAACTGTTCGGACAAGGATTTGCGCATCAGGATACCCCAGCCCCGTCTTCCTGCTGCTGCAGGGACCACATCTGGGCGTACTGGCCGCCGGCCTCGAGCAGTTCCCGGTGGGTGCCGCGCTCGATGATGCGTCCCGCGTCCATCACGAGGATCTGGTCGGCATCCATGATGGTCGAAAGGCGGTGCGCAATCACGAGCGTGGTGCGCCCCTCGGCGATGCGCGTGAGTTCCCCCTGGATGGAGCGCTCGGTTTCCGAGTCCAGGGCGGAAGTCGCCTCGTCAAAGATGAGGATGCGGGGGTTTTTCAGGATGGCGCGCGCGATCGCGACGCGCTGCTTCTCGCCCCCGGAGAGCTTCAGGCCGCGCTCCCCCACCGGGGACTCGTATTTGGCCGGCAGCGTCTCGATGAACTCGTGGATGTGCGCGGCGCGCGCCGCCTCGACCACCTCGGCCTCGCTTGCCCCCGTGCGCCCGTAGTGGATGTTGTAGTGGATCGAGTCGTTGAACAGCACCGTGTCCTGCGGGACGATGCCGATCGCACCACGCAGGCTCTTTTGCCTCACCTCGCGCAGGTCGATGCCGCTCACCGTGACCGCGCCCTCGTTCACGTCGTAGAAGCGGTAAAGCAGCCGCGCAAGCGTGGACTTGCCGGATCCGGAATGCCCCACCACCGCCACGCGCGAGCCGGCGGGAATGGCGAACGAGACGTCGAACAGGATCTGGCGGTTCGCCTCGTAGCCGAAGTTCACGTTGCGGAACTCCACCGAAGCCGGCCCCCCGGGCAGGTCCGGCGCGCCGGGCTTGTCCTTCACCTCGAGGTTCTGCGACAGCAGGCGGAACATCTTGTCCATGTCGACGAGCGACTGCTTGATCTCGCGGTACACCATGCCGAGGAAGTTGAGCGGCACGTACAGCTGGATCAGCAGGCCGTTGATGAGGACGAGGTCGCCGATGGAGAGCTTCTTCGCCGCCACGCCCTCTGCGGCCAGCGCCATCAGCGCCGTGACCGCCACCGCGATGATGAGGCTCTGGCCGATGTTGAGCAGGCCGAGCGACATCTCG
Source organism: Pseudomonadota bacterium (assembly GCA_031408275.1). Classification (GTDB taxonomy): domain Bacteria; phylum Pseudomonadota; class Gammaproteobacteria; order Burkholderiales; family SG8-39; genus SZAS-79. The sequence continues at coordinate 2,831 of JANNWA010000116.1, read as the reverse complement.
TTTTTAACCGCCGCGGTCTCGTAGCGCTGCAGGCTCTCGTCGTAGCGCCCGGCCTCGAACTCCTCGTTGCCGAAGTACTTCACCGTCTCGTAGTTGAGCAGGCTGTCGATGGCCCGCGTATTGGCCTTCGAGTCGAGCTCGTTGGCGTGCTTGCGAATCTCGATGCGCCATTCGGAAACGAAGAACGTGTAGGCGATGTACGCCGCCACCGCCCCGAAGGTGATCGCCGCGAAGCGCCAGTCGAAGCGGACCAGCAGCACCGCTGCGACCAGGCTGAACTCGAGGATCACCGGGATGATCGAGAAGATCAGGTAGGACAACAGCGTCGAAATGCCGCGCGTGCCGCGCTCGATGTCGCGCGTCATGCCGCCGGTCTGGCGGTCGAGGTGGAAACGCAGCGACAGGTCGTGCAGGTGGCGGAACACGCCGAGCGCCACGCGCCGGATCGCGCGCTGCGTCACGCGCACGAACACGACGTCGCGCAGTTCCGCGAACAGCGTGGTCGAGAACCGCAGGATCCCGTACATGGCCAGCATGGCCGCCGGGACCGTGAGGACGGCCAGCGTGGGGTTTAGGTCGTCGACGATGGCCTTCATCACCAGCGGCACGCCAACGTTGGCGAACTTGGCGGCCACCAGCAGCACGAGGGCAAGGGCAACCCGCCAGCGGTATTCCCACAGGTAGGGCAGCAGGCCCGCCACCGTGCGCCATTCGTTGCGGCGCGGCGGGTTCAGGGGATCGGCAACGGGTGCGGGCGAATGGTGGGACGCGGAGTGGGAGGCTGACATTGGTCGATTATCGCCCAGATGCCTGCGCAGCCCGGCCCGGCCTGGGACCCGCTTGACCCCGGCGCCGGGGTTTCGTATGATTCAAACGTTCGTTTGAATCTTCCGGTCCACTCACCATGACACTGCGCGCCGTAAAACCCCAGCACGAAACCCGCCGCCGCATCCTCGATGCCGCCGAAGAGCTCTTCATGCAGCACGGCTTCGAGGGCGCCTCGATGCGCCTGCTCACCACCAAGGCTGGCGTCAACCTCGCGGCGGTCAACTACCACTTCGGCTCCAAGGACGCGCTGATCGAAGCCGTGTTCCAGCGGCGCCTCGACCCGATGAACGCGGCGCGCCTCACCGAGCTCGACCGCCTCGAGAAGGAAGCCGGCGGCGAACCGCTCACGCCAGAGGCCATCATCCGCGCCTTCATCGGCGAGTCGCTCGCGATGATCGAGGATGGCCGCAACGGCGGGCGCAACTTCGTCCGCCTGCTGGGCCGCACCTATACCGAACCGGCCAAGCCCATCCGCACGCTGATCGGCCGCATGTACGCTTCGACCATGGAACGCTTCAAGGCCGCCTTCGCGCGCGCGCTGCCGGAACTGGCGAGCGACGAGCTGTTCTGGCGCATGCATTTCATGTTCGGCACCCTGTCCTACACGCTCGCCGCGACCGACACCGTGCAGCTGATCGCGGGCTTCAAGCCGGAAGACCGCCACGACTCGCGCGCGCTGCAGGAGCGCCTCGTCCAGTTCCTCACCGCCGGGCTGCTCGCATCGAAGCCCGACTCGAAGCACGGTTCGTCATCCGGCGGCACCCGCAAGGCCGCGTAGTACACAGCCAGCACACCGAAGGAGATCCACCATGACCTCAGCCATCCTCGCACTCGTTGCAGTCGTTGCGTTCATCGCGCTGGTCCCGCCCGTGCGGCGCGCGCTGTTCAGCAACCCGGTGCTGGCCATCTACCGCCGCATCCTGCCCGACATGTCGCAGACCGAGAAGGAAGCCATCGACGCCGGCACCGTATGGTGGGACGGCGACCTCTTCTCCGGCGCGCCCGACTGGGACAAGCTGCTCGCCACGCCGCAGGCGCGCCTCACGGCCGACGAGCAGGCCTTCCTCGACGGCCCCTGCGAGGAACTCTGCGCGATGACCAACGACTGGGAGATCACCCACGAGCGCTACGACCTGCCGCCCAACGTCTGGCAGTACATCAAGGACAAGGGCTTCCTCGGGATGATCATCCCGAAGAAGTACGGCGGCATGGGCTTCTCGGCCCTCGCGCACTCGGCCGTGGTCATGAAGCTCTCCACTCGTTCCAACGCTGCATCGGTCACCGTCATGGTGCCGAACTCGCTCGGGCCGGCCGAACTGCTGCTGCACTACGGCACCGAGGCGCAGAAGGACCACTACCTGCCGCGCCTCGCCAAAGGGCAGGAAGTGCCGTGCTTTGCGCTGACCAGCCCGGAAGCGGGCTCGGACGCGGCGTCGATCCCCGATTTCGGCGTGGTGTGCAAGGGCATGTGGCAGGGCAAGGAGACGCTCGGCATGCGCGTCACCTGGGACAAGCGCTACATCACGCTGGGTCCCGTGGCCACGCTGCTCGGCCTCGCCTTCCGCCTGTACGACCCGGAAAAGCTCATCGGCGACAAGGAGGACCTCGGCATCACCTGCGCGCTGGTGCCCACCAGCACCCCGGGCGTGAACATCGGCCGCCGCCACCTGCCGCTGAACGCGGCGTTCCAGAACGGCCCCAACTCGGGCAAGGACGTGTTCATGCCGCTCGAGTGGATCATCGGCGGCCGCGAATACGCGGGCAAGGGCTGGATGATGCTGATGAACTGCCTGGCCGCCGGCCGCGCGATCTCGCTGCCGACCTCGTCGGTGGGCGGCGCGAAAGCCATGGCCCGCTACACGGGCGCCTACGCCCGGGTGCGCAGCCAGTTCAAGATGCCGATCGGCAAGCTCGAAGGCGTGGAAGAAGCGCTCGGCCGCATCGCGGCGAACGCCTACCTGATGGACGCCGGCCGCGTGATGACCGCAGGCGCGATCGACGCG
>JANNWA010000115.1:0-1942 GCA_031408275.1 Pseudomonadota bacterium | reverse complement strand
TGGGCGTGATCCGATCTGGTGGACGGATTAACTACGCGGCGTAGCCCGCCCGTCGCTCGAACGCGGCCGGGCTGATCTGGCCAAGCGTCGAGTGACGACGGCGCTGGTTATAGAACACTTCGATGTAGTCGAACAAGGCCTCCTTGGCGTGGGCGTAGCTTTCGAAGCGTTCGCCCTCTTCGCTTTTCACCGTCGAGAACCAGCTCTCGATGACGGCGTTGTCGTAGCAGTTGCCGCGACGGCTCATCGAGCACGTGATGCCGTGCTGATCGAGCCGCGTGCGGTAGTCGTCGCTGGCGTAGGTACAGCCTTGATCCGAGTGATGGAGCAGGCCGGGATCGGGACAGCGCCGCTTCACCGCCATGTCGAGCGCCCGCAGCGTCAGATGCCGATCGTTGACGGCACTGAGCGCCCAGCCCACGATGAACCGCGAGTAGAGGTCGAGAATGGCCGCCAGGTAGACCTTGGCGCCGCTGCCAATCAGGAACTCCGTCGTGTCGCCGACCCATCGCTGATTGGGCTGCGCCGCATCGAAGCGACGCGCGAGCACGTTCGGCGCGATCGGCTGATCGTGTTCGCTCATCGTGGTCGAGCGAAACCGCTTGCGGACGCGGCCGCGGAGGCCCTCCGCCCGCATCAGCCGGCCGACACGTTTCTGGCTCACGCGTTCGCCGGCCTCGTGCAAGTCCTTCCACAGGCGCGGGCGCCCGTAGCGCCCGCGACTCGCGGCGTGAAAGGCGCGCACCTGGACGCGCAGCTGCGCATCGCGCCGCGCTCGTGTCGAAGGTGGCCGGCCGTGCGCGGCGTAGAAGCCACTCGGCGACACCCGCAGCGCGCGGCAGCACTCCGCGACCGTCCAGTCGGCCCTCTCCGCGGCAATCCAGGCGAATCTTACGCTTGGTGCTTCGCGAAGAAGGCCGCGGCTTTTTTTAGGATGTCGCGCTCCGTCCGCAGTTCGCGATTCTCTTTGCGCAGCCGGGCCAACTCGTCGCGCTCGGCCGTGGTCAACCCGCTGCGCCCCTTGCTGCGGTCGGCCTGCGCCCGGTGCACCCACTCGCGGAGCGCCGTTTCGGTCAGGTCGAGGTCGCGAGCGGCGGCGCCCACGGTCTTGCCCTCGTCGAGGACCAGGCGCACGGCGCCGGCCTTGAACTCGTCAGTGAACTGGCGGCGCGGACGCCGGGTCGGTGTGTCGGCCATCGGTCTGGACATCGTATTCCCCACAGGAAAGATGTCCACCGAAACGGATCACGCCCAGCCGTGAGCTCAAAATGGGTATTGGTTGGCTTGTTCTGTCTGTTGGCTGGGAGGTCCACTGCGGCGGGGGAGCCGCCGCAAGGGTTCTCTGACATCGTCGGGCGGCAACGCAGCCGTCCAGATTGAGAGGACTCGGCGAGCCGATGGAAATGCGCGTCAAGAGAATGTACTTCGAACCGAGCCGACTCCCCGCCTCGGGTTTAGAGCTCGCGCAGCCCGCGAGTCCTGCGCCGCCGTCGCGCAATTGGGTCTCGAGGCACCCCGTACTCGTGGGTGTCATCGCTGGGGCCACGGTGGGTGCCGTGGCTGCCGCCGTTGGAGACAACGAGTTGTTCTGCCATGGCGGTGACGAGCGGTGCATTCTACACACCCCTAATTTGAAGCTCCTCGCAATTAGCGTCTCAGGCGCGGCAGGCGGTTTGGTAGGGTTTCTGGCGAGCCTCGGCAGGTAGGGAGTCGCACTGCGGCCCCCTCAAACGTTAGACCTGCCCGACCGGCGTGCCCCCTTCTCGGCCGTGCAACGTGAATTTGGAAGTCACGTCCGTCTCAGGGACGCCGCGGTGCAGTCCTCACTCGGCGAAATCGGAGCCCTCGCAGCTGCGCTTTGTGTTCCGCCACTCGCGCCGTGAGTCCGGGTGACGCGGACGGGAGGCGAATAGCGGGCGTCGTTCGTATGTCTGACCAGTCG
>JANNWA010000114.1:0-2741 GCA_031408275.1 Pseudomonadota bacterium | reverse complement strand
GCAGGGCGATGGCGGCGAGCGCCGCGTACAGGTAGGTGAGGCGCCTGGGGCCGACCAGCGCGGCGCCGGTGAGGGAAATCAGCAGCATGACCCCCAGGCCGCTTTTCATCCCGCCGCTGGCGTACATCAGCACCGTGATTGCCGTGATGTCGACGAACACATGCAGGGAAAGCTGCAGGTTGAAACGCTCGCGCAGCAGGAACATGCCCGCCTGGAACACGCAGGCAATCAACAGGTACACGCCGCAGGTGTAGAGGAACAGCGGCAGGCTGTGCTGCCCGATCGACAGTTCGTCGTGATAGAAAAGCGCGGTGCCGAGGAACACCGCGACCACCGCGATCCGGTAAACGTTGAAATACCTGAGCGAGACCCAGAACGAGTCCGGCACGCGGTCGGTGGCCTGTGCGGGGGGCAAACTCGACATCCGGCTGCTTCCTAGCGCGGCCCGAGCCGGCGGTGCTCGTCGCTGCAGAAGTGGCGCGTGTCGCCCGGGCGGGCCGCATCGCCCCCCGGAACGGCCTCGCCCTTGGGGAGGTGCACCCCGCAATGCGCGCAGGAAACCAGGTCCGACACGGCGACGGGGGCGGCCTTTGGTGCCGGATCGCGCGGGCGGTCGGCGTTCTTCCTGCTGCCGAGCGCGCGCCGCAACAGCCAGAAGAACACCAGCACGGCGACGAAGATCACGATCACCCGGCTCATCATGGCGCAAGCCCCTGCCACTGCCCTTGCACCTGCGATTGCCCCTGCGCCTCCGGCAGGCCCACTGGCACGACGGTCACATGGACTTCGAGTTCCTGCTCGCCACCACCGAGGATCACCCCGCGCATCGGCGCCACATCGCTGAAGTCGCGCCCCCAGGCGAGCGTGATGTGCTCGTAGTCCACCACGAGATCGTTGGTCGGGTCGAAATCCACCCAGCCCGCCTGGGGGCAGTACGCCGAGACCCAGGCGTGCGATGCATCGGCGCCGACGAGCTTCACCTGGCCGGGCGGCGGGGCGGTCAGGATGTACCCGCTCACGTACCGCGCCGGCAGGCCGAGGGAGCGCAGGCACCCCGTCATGAGGTGGGCGAAATCCTGGCAGACGCCGCGCCGCAGTTCCAGCACCGTGGCAATCGGCGTCGAGACGCTGGTGGCGCTGCTGTCGAACGCAAACTCCTCATGGATGCGGTGGTTGAGATCCAGCACGGCGTCGAGATATGGCCGCCCCTGCGGAAAACTCGGGGCGGCGTAATCGGCCAGCGCCGCGCTGAAGCGGATATGCGGCGACTCGAACAGGAACTCCGCCGCTTCGAGCAAGGCGGGATCCGCCGCGGCATGCAGCCGGTCGCGCACGGATTCCCAGGCTGACGACCCGGCAGGCAACCGGCCGCTCGGTTGCCAGTAACTGCGCCGCCCGACGCTGACCTCGGACTCTGCGCGCACCGTGAGCGAGTCGTGCGGCGAATCGAGCACCGCGTGGCAGACGGCGTTGCCGAAGTAGTCCAGGTGATTGGTGGTTTCGCTCGGCTGGGGATCGATTTCGATCCGGTGCGCGAGGCACCGCTGCCAGGGCAAGTCTCGCGGCGTGAGGTGCAGGAGCTGTTGCGCGACGGCCACCCGGGTTTCATACAGGTAGCGCGTCTCGTGGATGATGCTGTAGCGGGCATCTACCCCGCCGGGCGTCGATTCAGGTTGCATAGGTCTGCCTGAGCATCGAGTGGCTGAAGAAGCGCAATCCGAGCTGTTCTGACAGCGTGAAGCTCGCGGCCTGCAATCCATCCAGCAGGCCGGCCAGGCGCTCGCTCGCCGGATCGAGGTCCTGCCCGGCATCGAGCGCGCCCAGCAGTCGCATCGAAGGGGCCAGCAGGTCGGCGCCGCACGGGCCCAGGGCCGCCTCCAGGCGCACGAGGTAGTCGTGCAGGCCTTTGAGCTGGAAGGCGATCGAGCGCGGGTTGCTGTCATCCCGCAGGAGCAGGTCCAGCACCGGCATCCATTCCGGGCGCGCCATGTAGCGCGAGCGGTAAGTGATGGTGCTGTCGGCAAGCGCCAGCAGCCAGTCAAGCTCGGGACCTTCATCGCCGGCCGGCGCCATGACCAAGGATTGCTGCAGCGCGGCGCACTGGAATTGCATGCGCTCGATGCGGCGGCCGATGGAGAGGAACCGCCAGCCCTGGTCGCGCGTCATGCCGTCGAGCGCGAACCCCGCGAGCGTCATCAGCGCGACCACCGTCCGGTCGATCTCCGAAAGCGCATCCGACAGCGCGAGCGTCTGGTTCTTGCGCTCGGCGAAGTCCTGGACGAGCTTGTTGACGGTGCGCCAGTTGTCGAGCGAGAGCCGCTCGCGCAACTGGGACGCGACGCGGAAGAGCTGGCGCAGGTTGCCGGCGAGCCCGCCGTGCTCGTCGTCCACGATGGCCGTGCGCAGCGCCCTGACCAGGGCGACATCGTCCAGGTCATCCTCGTCCTCGAGGATCTCGGCGCGGCGCAACAGGGCCGTGATGCTCGCCCAGCCGACGTCGTCCGCGCTCGGCACGGCGTCGATCATGCGTTCCAGCGCCAGGCGCAGCAGGCGCGCCGTGTTGTCGCAGCGCTCCGAATAGCGGCCGAACCAGTACAGGTTCTCGACCACCCGGCTGGTCAGGTTTGCGCCGCTGCGCACGAGATCCTGCGCACCCGTGGTCCGGCGCAGGAGGCTGAAGGTGTTGACCGGTCCCGGCGCCAGCACCCAGGTGTCCTTGGACGCGCCGCCGCGTTGCATCG
>JANNWA010000113.1:0-8210 GCA_031408275.1 Pseudomonadota bacterium | reverse complement strand
GTGCTCGACCTGAGCCTGCTCACCTCCGACTACGGCCGCGCGATCCACCCCTGCAAGGGCTGCGCGTCGACTGCGATGCCCTTGTGCCACTGGCCGTGCAGTTGCTACCCGAACCATTCGATGAACCAGGCCAACGACTGGATGGCCGAGATCTACGAGCGCTGGACCGCCGCGCATGCGGTGCTGATCGTCACCCCGGTGTACTGGTACCAGAGCCCCAGCCCGCTGAAGCTGATGATCGACCGCCTGGTCTGCGCGGACGGAGGCAATCCCGATCCCACGTCCACCTCGGGCAAGAAGGCCGCCAAGGCGAAGGAGCTGGAGATGGCCGGATGGGATTACCCGCAGCACCTCGCGGGGCGCGCCTACGGGCTGATCGTGCACGGCGACGTGGCCGGCATCGAGGGCTCGCGGCGCTCGCTGTCGGACTGGCTGGACTGGATGGGATTCATCGACGCGGGCCCGCAGGCGCGCCTGGACCGCTACATCGGCTACTTCGAGCCGTACGCGACCAGCCACGATGCCCTCGATCGCGACCTGCCCATGCAGGAGGAAGCGCGCAATGTGGGGCGCGCGGTGGCCAAGGCCGTGGTCGAACTGCGCGCCGGCCGGCTCCAGGCGGTGCAGCCGGTCCTGGGACGCCCACGGCCGAAATAGCTGCGACGAGTAATGTACCGGTACCAGTACCCTGACTGGCAGGAGAGCGGCCACCACGCTTGAGTTTGTAAGGTAAATCGTCCTGATTTACCTGGCTGGTGCCTTCTCTTTGGCCGCCTTGAACGCGGCCACGTCGTCGAAGAAGGCGCTGTTCGGGCATGCGGCCGGCGGCTCGCCGGATACGCTGCCGCCCATGCTTTCCCGGCACTTGGCGTCCACAGAGCAGGCCTCGCAGCGCCGCACGGCCGCGAACACCTCGTGCTCCACGCCCGCATCGGCCGCGTCGGCCGGCGTGATGCCCCGGCGCCGCATCGCTTCGCCCACCAGGACCTTGGTGCGCCGGACGCGTTCGAGGCGGTGGTGGCGGTGGACGAAAAAGAAGATAACCCCGCCCAGCCCAAACAGCAGGAGGAGGGTTCCAAGGCTTTCGGGCAGGACCATGGTGCAACGATGCGCCGCTGGCCGCGATGCCGCTTTGACGCAAGTCAATCGGCGTTCGCCCCCGCTGCAGCGTGAATGGTTGGCTTGAATTGGCCCCCGCGTTCCGCTAGTCTGAAGAGACGCATTTTCGGAGAGTGATCATGAAAGCCATTCTTGCCTTGACCGCCTGCGCTGTGTTGGCAGGCTGCGCTTCGCCGTACCCGCCGATGGTGAATTACGGGCATCCCGCGCTCAACAACGCCCAGCCGGTCTATGTCGCGGTGCCGGTTTACCAGCCCGCATACCAGCCGGGCTATCCGGGCCCGGGCTATGTCCAGGCGCCGTCCATGTACAACGATCCCGGGCGTGTTGCGGTCGGGTCGATCCTCGGGGGCCTCGTCGGCAGCCAGCTCGGCGGCAGCCCGAACGCGCGACTGGTGGGCGCCGCGGCAGGCGCCACGATCGGCGCGATGGCGGCGCAGGGACAGCCGAGCGGCGAGGCCATCATGGGCGGGTTGATAGGCGGGGTCATCGGGTCTCGCTTCGGGAGCGGGGCCGGACGCACTGCGGCCACTGCCTTCGGCGCAGGCCTGGGTTCCTGGCTGGCGGTCCCGCGCTACTGACGGGGCTTTGCCCGCAATGACAAAGGGCCGGCAAGCCGGCCCTTTGTTTTTGTGCCCTCGTTTGGGGCTCAGTCGGCGAACATGCCCTGGATCTCCTGGCGGAAGACCGGGTCGCGCTTGTGCTCGCCGATCTCGATCGGACCGGCGTCGCGCTGCAGCGACAAGGGCGACAGCGTGCGGCCCCAGTAGAGCTGGCAGCGCGGCGTGTCCACGAGGCGCGACACCGACAGCACGGTCGGCGCCGGGGCGCCCGCGTTCTCGACCATGACGCTGGTCTCGGCCTCGATCTGCTTTTGGGCGCCGGTGCCGAGCCAGATGTGGCCCGGCAGCTGCTCCCATTCGCGGATGTCCGCCTTGGCCTCGGTCGAGCTCGCCACGCCCTGCGCGGCCGCGCCGGCGAGCATGCCAATCAGTCCGATCACGGCCATGTCGCGGTTGCCGCTCATCATGGCCATGTCCATCCCCACGGCGCCGACCGTGCCGGCCGCGCTGGCCACGTTCTGCGCGCCTTCCTTGAATGAGGCCTTGCCGTTGAGCACCGCGTCGAACGGGCGCCCGCCGCGCGTGGTCGCCTGGAAGCCCACATCGGCGCCGAGGATCACCTTGTCCATGAAGCAGGCCGCGTCACCGGGTGTGCACGGTTTCACGGTCTGCGTGGGCGTGTCCCAGGGTGCCCATTGCAGCAGCTCGCCGAACTTGCCGCCACCGTACTTGAAAGGCGCGCGGCCGGTCTCGACCAGCACCACGACCGGCTTGTCGATCGCGACGCCGGCGTAGTTCTTGTCGTACTTGACCGCCTGCTGCAGGAAGTCCTTGGCGAGGTTGGCGTCGCCGTCGCAGTAGCTGGACCATCCGGCCATGTAGGGCATCAGCGCGAAATCGCCGGCGTACTGCTCGGCCTCGGCCACGGTGTCCTGGTAGTCGGCCTGCTTGAACATGGCGCGGGCGTTCTGGAAGTCGTTCTTGGCCGCGTAGGCGAGCCCGCGGTAGAAGTAGGACATCACGCGCTCGTAGGGCTCGCCCTTGAAGTCCTTGACCTTCTCCGCGGTCCACAGGGACTTGGCTTTCTGCGCTTCGGGGTTGTCGGCGTAGATCAGGTCGATGCGGAAGGCCGCGGCATCGAGCGCCTTCTCGGCGATGTCGATCCGGTTGAGCGCGAGCGCCGCGAGGCCGATGCGCTGCAGGTTGAGCGTCGCATTGCGCTCGCCCTCGATGTACAGCCGCTCGAACAACGGAGCGAGTTCGGGAACCTGGGGTTTGGCGGCGAATTCCTTGGCGGCCGCCAGCACGGCGGGCGGGACGGGCTTGGCCGGCTCCCATCGCTTGGCGGGCTTGGCAATCTGCGCTTTTTGTTCCGCCGCCTGCTGCTGCTGTTGCTGCTGGATCATGCTGTTGAACAGGCCGCCGAACTGGGCCTGGGCGGGGGCCGCCCAGGCGGCACAGGCGAGCGCGATCGCCGCCGGCAGGATGCGCAGGGGCGCGGACCGCGCGAAATTGGTCTTGGTCATAGGTGAGTGCGTGTTCGTTATCTGGAGGAGGGGCAAAGGTCGGATGGGCAAAGGTCAGCGCACCAGGGCTTCGCCGAGGCGGGCCAGGGTCTGCTCGGCGGCGCGTTTGCCCACGTCGCCGACCTTGACCGGCTCGTAGACCGGGCGGAACCCGCCGCGGGGGTCGGCTTCGAATTTGGGCGGCGGCTTGGGCGTGCCTTCGGGCAACTGGCCGTCGAGGTAGCCTTCCATGACGATGATGCCGTCCTTGAGGTTCTTGATCGAAACGTAGGTCGCCCACCCGGTCGGCGAAGCGGCGTCGCGGGTGTTGAGCACTTCCATCAGCAGCGTGGCGTGCTTGGACAGCGCCTCGGTCTCGATCTGCTGCGAGTCGAGCGAGGCGCCTTTTTGCTTGGCGGCCGTCGTGCGCATGACTACGTTGCGGTCCACCACACGTACGCCCGACGAGACGATGGTCTGCAGGAAGGAACTGCGCATCTGCAGGTCCACGCGCTCGACCGGGGCCCGGCGCGCCGCCTGCGTGGTCTTGGTGTCCTGCGAGGTGATGGTCGTGCTGCCTACCACCGCCGCTCTTTGCTCGGCGGCGCCGTACGCGGCGGACTGGCCGCTGCGCTGGGAGTCCACCCAGCCCGGACCGCCGACGGCGCTCGCCTGGGAGGACGAGTTCCTCACGACCCCCGCTTGTTGCGTCGCCACGCCCGCGGCGGCTGAGTCGATGGTGAGGGTCTGCGCACTGGACTGCTGCAGCATGTCGGTGAACTCGCGGTTCCAGAGCACGGCCATCGTGGGCTTGCCCGCCTTGGCATAAGCCACGCTGAAAGCGGCCCGGTTGAACGTGGGGCCGTCCGGTGGCGCGGGCGTACGGGTGAGGACCTCGGCCTGGTCTTTGCGGTAGGCGCTTTCGGGGATATTGGGCGTCTGGGCCTGGGCCGCGAGGGCGACCAGGCAGAGCAGGGCGGGGGGCAGGGTGCGCTTCATGGGAGCCCTCATCATTGCGGCGGCACGGTGTAGGTCTGGCCGGGCGCAAACTGCGACTGGCCGCGGTTTGCGTCGTAGATGTCGACCGAAATGCGGCTGGTTGCCGCGGACACGGCCGACTCGCCGTAGGTCGCCTGGCCGCGCGGGGCGAGGTGGACGGTTTTCCATGCGCTCGGCGGCTCGCTCTGGCCGCGGTCGCCGTTGAAGCGCGTGCGCATCAGCACCACCACGTCGACGTCGCTGCAGTTGTAGATCGCGGTCTGCACCGCGGCCATGCCGGTGCCGGTGCGCGAGGCGAAGACCTCCTGCACGCCGATCACCTTGGCCAGTTCGGGCGAGAGTACGGAGACCGCGCTGAGGGTGGGCGCGCCCGCCTGCCTGTCCCAGGTGACGCAACCTGCATAGGTGGGCGGGGTGGATTGGGTGGCGCAGCCTGAGGCGAGCGCGCACAGGCTGGCGGCGACAAGAGTGCGGATCATGGTTTTTGGCTCCGTTGGATCAGCGGTAGATCACGTCGTCGGCGGCGGCGCGCGAGAATTCGTAGATGCCGGACCACACGATTTCGGCGGTCTCGAGGTCGGTCATCTCGAAGGAGATCTGCGTGTAGCGCTGCACCATGCCGGTCTTGGTGTTGCGGCTGTCGAGCGAGTTGATCTTGCCCGACAGGCGGTAATCGGCACCCAGCTGTGCCTTGGCGAGGCCCGTGGTGCCGACGTCCGTGGTGCCGCTGCGCTTGAGCTCGCGCTCCTGCTCGACCATGGCGCTGTTCTGGCGGTTGACGAACTGCATGCGCGTGCGCGCGGCGCGGTTCAGGTTGACCATCAGGCGCTGGGTGATGATGTTCTTGTTGATCGCCTGCGAGCTTTCGTTGACGAAGTACTGGCTGTCGATGATGATGCGCGGGCGCTTGCCGGTATCGGCAAATATCTGCTCGGCCAGCATGTCGCGCATCATCGTGTCGGTCATGGCGACGATGTCCTGGCCTTCCATGCCCACGCCCGAGACCGGGCCCTTGCGCGAGGAGTCGACGTCCATCGAGGACACGCCGGTGGAGTTCTGCAGCGGCGGGTTGGTCTGGCAGCCGGCGATGGTCGGCAGCAGCAGGAACAGCGCGGCGGCCTTGATGAAGTGGGTACGAAGCATGGTCAGGATCCCCGGAAAAGTGCTGCAGTTAAACGAATTGTTATGTGAATCGGTGCCAAGCTTACCAAAGCGCGCCTCCGGAAAATAGTGACCCATTTGGCATAGTGCCCGACCCGCCGTCAGGGGGGCGCAAGGTTCACCCCCCCGTCAGGTCGTCCAATCGCCGCCCGAGGCCAGCATCAGGCGATCCGCCGCGCCGGGGCCCCAGGTCCCGGCCGGGTAGGGGTGGGGCGCCGTACGCCGGCGCAGGAGCGGGGCATACAACCTCCAGGAGGCTTCGGTCTCGTCCGCATGGACGAACAGCGTCTGGTCGCCGCGCAGTACCTCCAGCAGCAGCGTCTCGTAGCCGTCCCAGAGCGAATCCGTGGTCTCCGGGTAGCGGAACTGCATGCGCTCGGTCCTGAGCGAGAACCGGTCGCCGGGCGACTTCACCTCGAACGACAGGTCGAACCCCTGGTCGGGCTGCACGTTGATGGCGAGGATATTGCGGTGCGGACCGCGTCCCTCCATGTTGCGGAACAGCGCCACCGGGGGCTTGCGGAAGTCGATCACGATGCGGGTCGAGCGGCGCGGCATGCTTTTTCCCGTGCGCAGGTAGAACGGCACTCCCTGCCAGCGCCAGTTCTGCAGCTCAAGGCGCATGGCCACGAAGGTCTCGGTGCGCGAGCCTGCCGCCACCCCGGGTTCCTCCAGGTACCCGTTCAGCTTCTTCCCGTCCGTGCGGCCCGCCGCGTACTGGCCGAAGACCACCGCGTCGCGCCCGATCGGCGCGACCGACCTCAGCACCTTGACCTTCTCGAAGCGGATGCTGTCGGCGGTGAACGAGCCCGGCACTTCCATCGCGGTAAGCGCAATCAGCTGCGTGAGGTGGTTCTGCACCATGTCGCGCAGCGCCCCGGTGTGCTCGTAGTAGCCCGCGCGCGTGCCGATGCCTGTCTGCTCGGCGACGCTGATCTGGACGCTTTTCACGTGGTCGCGGTTCCAGGCCGATTCGAACAGCGCGTTGCCGAACCGGAACGCGAGCAGGTTCTGCACCGTCTCCTTGCCTAGGTAATGGTCGATGCGGTAGACCTGCGACTCGTCGAAATGGCGGTGCACCAGCGCGTTCAGGGCGATCGCCGAGGGGAGGTCGCGCCCGAAGGGCTTTTCGACCACGAGGCGTGCCCAGCCGCGCGAGCGGTTCAGCCCCGCGCGGCCCAGGGCTTCGATGATCCCCTCGAAGGCCACCGGAGGCAGCGCGAGGTAGAACACCCGGTTGGCTGCGGCCTTGCCGCCCCCGGTCGCGCGCCGCGCCTCGATCGCGTGGATGCGCCCCGCCAGCATCTCGAAATCGGCGGCGCTGGCGGGGTCGACCGGCTGGTAGTGCAGGCAGGTTTCGCACCAGCGCGAATTGCCCGCCGCAAGACCTGCTTCGGCCAGCGCCTTGCGCGCCCAGGCGCGAAACTGCCGGTCGTCAAGCCCCCGGTCACGCGCGACCCCGAGTATCTGGCAGTGCCGCGGCAGCAACCCGCCCTGCGCCAGGCGAAACAGCGACGGCAGGAGCTTTCTCTTCATCAGGTCCCCGGTACCGCCGAAGATGATGAAAACGCACGGATCGCCCTCTGCTACGCGCACCCTGGCCGCCTCTTGTTCGATAGAATGCAGACGCTGCGATCTTACGCCCGGCAGCGACCTATCCCGATAACCGGAACAGAGAACAGTATGCGCGCAATCGCCTTGATCCTTTGCTTCGGCTTGCTGCCCTTGAGCGCGCATGCGGCCTGCAATGACGAACCCAAGCCGGGAGTCGACTGGAAGGGGTGCGAAAAGCAACGCCTGATCCTGGCCAAGGCCAACCTGAAGGGCGCGCTGATCAGCCGGGCCGACCTGGGCGGCACCGACCTCGCCGGCGCAAATCTTGCCGGGGCGGATCTGTCCGGCGCGAGCCTCGAGCGCGTCCGCCTGAGCGACGCGGACCTTAGTGGCGCGACACTCATTGAGGTGACGGCCTACCGTACGAACTTCAGCGGGGCCAGGTTCGTCAATGCGGACCTGACCAGGGCGGAACTGACGCGCACCAACCTGAAGTCGGCCGACCTCACCAACGCGAACCTGGAGAAGTCCGAGTTTTCGCGCTCCACCCTTGAAGGCGCGACGCTGACCGGCGCCAACCTCACGGGCGCCGACCTGGCGCGCACCAGCCTGGCCGGGGCAAGGCTGGGAGGCACCAGGTTCAACAACGCCCGCATGTTCCGGACCCGCCTGGAGGGCGTCGACCTGTCCGGCACGCAGGGCCTGACCCAGCCTCAGCTGGAGTCCGCCTGCGGCAACGGCCAGACCAAACTGCCCCCCGGGCTAAAGCCCGGATCCGCCTGGCCCTGCGCCAAGGAATAGTAGGAGAAGAGGGGCTGCCGCCCCTCCTCAGGACCTCCCCGCCCGAACGAGCGCGGGTCGGGATCCAGCCATCAAGCTGCTTTCTTCGCCCAGCGCTCCAGCTCTTCCCACCCGCCGATGTGCTCACCGTTGATGAACACCTGCGGCACGGTGCCCTTGCCGGTGATCGCCCCCACGATGCGGCTGCGGTTGGCGTTGGGCAGCGAGACCTCGGAGTAGTCGTAGCCGAGTTCCTTCAGCAGCGACTTGGCCTTGGTGCAGAAACTGCAGCCTTCGCGCGTGAGGATCGCCACCTGGTCGGGCTTCTTCGCCCTGGGGTTCACGTAGGCGAGCATCGTGTCGGCGTCCGACACCTCGAACGGGTCGCCGGGCTTGTTCGGCTCGACGAACATCTTCTGCACCACGCCGTCCTTGACCAGCATCGAGTAGCGCCAGGAGCGCTTGCCGAAGCCGAGGTCGGCCTTGTCCACCAGCATGCCCATGCCGGCGGTGAACTCGCCGTTGCCGT
>JANNWA010000112.1:0-15203 GCA_031408275.1 Pseudomonadota bacterium | reverse complement strand
GCCGCACGGGGCGGGGGGGGTGCGGGGGAGAGGGGACTCCCTCCCCCCCGCGTCCGGTCATGGGCGCTTCATCACGCAGGAGGTCGGCTGCGCCGACGTGAACGCCTCCAGCCGCGCCTCGGTGATCGGCGCGAGGCCGCTGCCTTCCATGTCGATCTTCGCCTCCTTGGGCCCACCCTTGGCAGCCGACTTCACCAGGGTCAACACGTACAACGGCTGGATCAGTTGGTGGTCGGACTTGCGCATCTCGACTTCGCCCAGTTCGGCGTCGTGCTTCATGCCCTCCAGCGCCATCGCCACCGCCTTGGGGTCGGCCGATTTTGCCTGGTTCATCGCCTTGGCGAGCATGTCCCACATGATCTTGCCGCGCAGGTAATAGAAGTCCGGATTGCCCTTGGGCGCCTGCTTGCGGTAGTCCGCATCCCACTTGGCCGCCTTGTTGTTGGCCACATTGGAGTGGTACTCGGCAATGATCTTGACCCTGCCGGCGGCCGCCTCGCCCATAGCGGTCGGCGTGCCCAGGCCGCCTGCGTAGTAGGTATACCAGTCCACGTTGAGGGCCGCGTCCTTGCCGGCTTTCACCAGCAGCGACATGTCGTTGCCCCAGTTTCCGGTGATCACGCTGTCGGCGCCCGAGGCCTTGATCTTCGCCACGTACGGCGCGAAATCCGTGACCTTGCCCAGGGGATGCAGGTCGTCGCCCACGATCTGGATGTCGGGACGTTTTTTAGCCAGGTACTCCCGTGCGGCCTTTTTTACCGCATGGCCGAAGGAATAGTCCTGGTTGAGCAGGTACACCTTCTTGATTTCCTTGCGGCCCGCCATCCAGCTGGTCAGCGACTCCATCTTCATGTCGGCGTTCGCGTCGAAGCGAAAGTGCCAGAAGGAGCATTTCTCGTTGGTGAACGCCGGGTCGACCGCTGCGTAGTTGAGGAACAGGATCTCCTTGCCGGGGCTTCTCTCGTTGTGGCGGTTCACCGCCTCGATCAGCGCGCCCGCCACCGCTGAGCCGTTGCCCTGGGTGATGTACTGGATGCCCTGGTCGATGACCCGCTTCAACTGGTTGAGCGACTCCTGCGGACTGGTCTTGTTGTCAAAGCCGATGACTTCGAACTTGCGGCCGCCGAGCACGCCGCCGGCCGCGTTGATCCGCTCGACCGCGAAGCGGAACTCGGCGAGCCCCTGCTCGCCGACGTTGGCGAAAGGTCCCGACAGTGGGTCGATGTAGGCGATCTTGATGGTGCCGCCCGCGGCACCCTTGGGCTGGGCGTGCAGGCCAAAGGCGAGTGCGGCCAGGGCGGCGCCAAAGGCGGCCGCGCGTATGAGGCGTTTCATGGTGTTCTCCTTTTGGGTCAATGGGGTCTGCGGTTCTGAGGTGATGCCAATGCCGCTGTTTCCCGATGCGGGTCATGGTAGACAAGGCGCAGGGGCGGGTCAAGCAGTGGAGCAGTGGAACCCGGGCGCCACGCTATACTTGTTTTTCCCGAAAAATTCCAAGACAGCACTCAAAAGGAGACACCATGAACGGCCTGATGATGGACATGCCGCTCCTGATCAGCGACCTCATCCGCCACGCGGACCGCCACCATGGCGACACCGAGATCGTTTCCAAGCGCGTGGAAGGCGATTTCCACCGCTACACCTACCGCGACGCCCACACGCGCTCGCGGCGCCTGGCCAAGGCGCTGGCGAAGCTCGGCGTGAAAATGCACGACCGGGTGGCGACGCTCGCATGGAACGGCTACCGGCACTTCGAGATCTATTACGCGGTCGCGGGTTCCGGCGCGGTGATCCACACGATCAACCCGCGCCTGTTTCCCGAGCAGGTGATCTACATCGCCAACCACGCCGAGGACAAGGTCCTGTTCGTCGACCTGACCTTCGTGCCGCTGGTGGAAAAGGTCGCGGCCAGCCTGAAATCGGTCAAGCACTTCGTAGTCATGACCGACCGCGCGCATATGCCCAAAACCACTCTCGCGAACGTGCTCTGCTACGAGGAACTCGTCGAGGCCGAGGACGACCAGCTCGAGTGGCCGTCCTTCGACGAGAAGACCGCCTCGTGCCTGTGCTACACGTCCGGCACCACCGGCAATCCCAAGGGCGTGCTCTACAGCCACCGCAGCACCATGCTCCACGCCTACGCGGCGGCCATGCCGGACGCGTTGAACCTGTCGGCCGCGGACGTGATCCTGCCCGTGGTGCCGATGTTCCACGTCAACGCATGGGGCCTCCCCTACAGCTGCGCCCTCACCGGCGCCAAGCTCGTGTTCCCCGGCCAGCACCTCGACGGCAAGAGCCTGCACGAGATGTTCGAAAACGAGAAGGTCACCATGAGCGCCGGCGTGCCCACCGTGTGGCTGGGCCTGCTCAACTACATGAAGGAAGCCAAGCTCAGGTTCTCCACGCTCAAGTCCACGGTGATCGGCGGCTCCGCCTGCCCGCCCGCGATGATCCGCACCTTCCAGGAGGATTTCGGCGTCAAGGTGCTGCACGCCTGGGGCATGACCGAGATGAGCCCCCTGGGCACGGTCGCGACCTTCAAGGGCAAGCACACCGGGGCCGACAAGGAAGCAAAGTACGCAGTGCAGGCGAAGCAGGGCCGCGCGATCTTCGGCGTCGACATGAAGATCGTCGACGCGGGCGGCAAGACCCTGCCGAACGACGGCAAGGCCTTCGGCGACCTGCTGGTCAAGGGGCCGTGGATCACGAACGCGTATTTCAAGAACGAGGGCGGCGACCCGCTGCGCGACGGGTGGTTCCCGACCGGCGACGTGGCCACCATCGACCCGGACGGCTACATGCAGATCACCGACCGGTCCAAGGACGTCATCAAGTCGGGCGGCGAATGGATCAGCTCGATCGACCTCGAGAACATCGCGGTGGCCCACCCCGACATCGTCGAGGCGGCCGTGATCGGCGTCCTGCACCCGAAATGGGACGAGCGCCCGATCGTGGTGGCGATCAGGAAGCCGGGCACTACCGTGACCAGGGAGGACCTGCTCAAGTTCTACGAGGGCAAGATCGCCAAGTGGTGGATGCCCGACGACGTGGTGTTCGTCGACCAGCTGCCCCACACGGCGACCGGCAAGCTCTCCAAGCTCACGCTGCGCGGGGAGATGAAGGATTACAAGCTGCCGGGGACCTGACCGGGTTTTTCTGGCTTTTAAATGAATCTCGTGACTTTGCATGGTTTCTTCGTTTGCGCGGACGCGCAAACGGTCAAGCCATGCAAAGTCACGAGAGCGGGGAAGTCAAAACCGGTAACCGTCTTTAACTGAGACCCCCTATGCCCCACATCCTCGCTACCACCAAAGACCGCATCGCCTCGATCGAACTGGATCGCGCCGAGAAGAAGAACGCGATCACAGCCGACATGTACCAGGCGATGGCGGATGCCTTGCGCGCGGCCGAAGCCGACCCTCAGGTGCGGGTGGTCCTGATCCACGGCAGGGCCGACTGCTTCACGGCCGGCAACGACCTCAAGGATTTCCTCGACCGGCCGCCAAGCGGCGAGAACTCGCCGGTGTTCCAGTTTCTGCAGGGCATATCTGCTGCAGCGAAGCCCATCGTCGCGGCGGTGGGCGGGCCCGCGGTCGGCATCGGGACGACGATGCTCCTGCATTGCGACTTCGTCTACGCCGCGCCGAACGCGCGCTTCCAGCTGCCGTTCGTGCCCCTCGGGCTGGTCCCCGAGGCGGGGTCGAGCCTGCTGCTGCCCATGCTTGCCGGCTACCAGCGGGCGGCCGAACTGCTGATGCTCGGCAAGCCGTTCACGGCGGAGAAGGCGCTCGCGGCGGGCATCGTCACCGAAATCGTGCCCGCTGAAGAGCTTCTCGGATACGCGCTGGAGGCCGCCGCCGCGCTGGCTGCGCTGCCGCCCGCCTCCTTGCGACAGACGAAAGCGCTCATGAAGGCGCCGCGCGCGGTCGGTGTGGCCGCGGCGATGGCCAGCGAAGGCGAGAAGTTCCTCGCGCAGCTGTCCTCGGCCGAAGCCAGGGAGGCGATGCAGGCCTTCTTTGAAAAGAGGAAGCCTGATTTCTCCAGGTTCTGATGTGCTGCGGTGGCTGACTGCGCTGCTGACGTGTGCCGCAGCGAGCTGCGCGTGCGCAGCCGAGGTGGCGGTTGATGTCGGCCACTACCTCGAAAAGCCCGGCGTCATTTCCGCGAGCGGCGTGGCGGAATTCGAATACAACAAGGCGCTTGCCGGGGTTGTGCGCGACGCCCTCGCGCAGGCGGGCATGCGCGTGCGCATGATCGGCGAAAAGGGCGATTTCGCTGAACTCGACGCCCGGCCCCGGGCTGCGCGCGGCGCCGACCTCTTCGTCTCGATCCACCACGACTCGGTGCAGGAGCGCTACCTGCCGGTGGCCGGGAAGTTCGCGGGATTCTCGCTCTTCGTTTCGCGCCTCAACCCGAAGGTGAAGCAAAGCCTGGCCTGCGCATCGGCAATCGGTGCTGCAATGCGGCGGGCGGGTTTCATCCCGTCCCGCTACCATGCGGACCCGGTGCTCGGCGAGCACCGCCCTTTTGCGGACGAGGAAAACGGCGTGCACTATTTCGACAACCTCGCGGTGGCCAAGACTGCAACGATGCCGGCGCTGCTGTTCGAGGCGGGTGTGATCGTCAATCCCGAGGAGGACGCGAAGGTCTCCCGGCCCGAGGTGCGCGCAGCCATCGCGGCCGCCATTGAACAAGGGGTGTCCCGGTGCCTGAAGTGATATCCGGCTACGCGCAGGCCAACGGCGTGCGCCTGCACTATCAGGCCTCTGGCAGCGGCAAGCTGGTGCTGTTCCTGCACGGGTTCCCGGAATTCTGGCGCTGCTGGAGGAGCCAGCTCGAGCATTTCGGCGCCGATCACCTTGCGGTGGCGCCCGACATGCGCGGCTACAACCTGTCAGACCACCCCGCGGACGTCGCGCAGTACCGCGCCAAGGTGCTCATCGAGGATATCCGCCAGCTGGCGGCCGGGTTCACGCAGGAGAAATTCGTGCTCGTCGCGCACGACTGGGGCGGCGCGGTGGCCTGGTCCTTCGCCATGGCGCATCCGGAACTGCTTTCGCACCTCGCCATCGTCAATTCGCCGCACCCCTACTGCTTCTGGCGGGAACTGGCCAGCAACCCGGCGCAGCAGAAGGCGAGCGACTATATGCTGCTCTTGCGCGACCCCAAGGCCGAGCGCGTCTTGGCGGAGAACAACTTTGAGCGCCTCATGAAGATGCGCTTTGCCGGGCGGGAGGAAGGCGCTGCGCTGGAGGCCGACCGCGCGGCGTACCTCGAGGCCTGGTCTCAGCCGGGTGCGCTGACCGGCAGTCTCAACTACTATCGCGCCTCACCCCTGTATCCACCGTCGGCTGCGGATGCGGGCGCCGCGAAACTGAAGCTCGATCCGAAGGATTTCATGGTGCGCGTGCCGACGCTCGTCATCTGGGGCGAGAAGGACCACGCGCTGCTGCCTTCGATCCTCGACGGGATCGACGGGGTGGTGCCGGGCGTGGAGGTGGTGCGCGTGCCGGACGCGACGCACTGGGTGATGGACGAAAAGCCGGACCTCGTGAATGCCGAGATCCGGCGATTCATTTCAAAGGAAAGAGCATGACCAAGCTGCGCGTAGGCGACCTGTCCGGCCGGGTGGGCGAGGAGATCGGCGTGTCGCCGTGGCTCGAGGTCTCCCAGGAGCGGATCGACCTTTTCGCCAAGGCGATCGACGATCCGCAGTGGATCCACATCGACCCGGAGCGGGCGAAGATCGGCCCGTTCGGCACGACCATCGCGCACGGGTTCCTGACGCTGTCCCTGCTCTCGCACCTGATCGAGACCACGTTCGCGTTCGACGAGCGCAAGATGGGCATCAACTACGGCCTGAACAAGGTGCGCTTCACCGCGCCGCTGCCCTCGGGATCCAGGATTCGCGCCCGGTTCGTCCTGGCGAAATTCGAATCGATCGCGGGCAACGGCGTGCAGAATACCTGGGCCGTTTCGGTGGAGCGCGAGGGCGGGGACAAGCCCGTGCTCTACGCCGAGTGGCTTACACGCAGCTATTCATAAGGGGTCGCACGTGACGCAACGCTGGAAGCAACGCCCGCCCGGCTCGAACTGGGGCGAATTCGGTCCCGACGACCAGCGGGGCCGGATGAACTACGTGACCCCCGCGAAGGTGCTGCAGGGCGTGGCGGAGGTGAAGGAGGGGATCTCGTTCTGCCTGTCGCTGCCGCTCGATTTCCCGGGCGGCAACGTGCTCAACCCGCGCCGCCTGCCGCCGCGCCAGTTCGCCACCGTGAGGGACTCCGGCAAGGGCGCCGGGATGCAGAACTTCTGCTACCCGATGGCCGAGGACAATCCCGACGTGACCGACGTGGTCTGCGACGACGTAGTGCTGATGACGCTGCAGTATTCGACCCAGTGGGACAGTTTCGCGCACGTGGGGAGCCTTTTCGACGCCGATGCCGACGGTACGCCGGAAATCGTGTTCTACAACGGCTTTCGCGCGAAGGAGCACATCAAGCCCGCAGCGAAGAAGACCGGTGTGGAATCCTGGGCGCAGTACGAGGGCGCGAAAGCCGATGCGCTCGGCATCCAGATCCTCGCCGAGCACGGCGCGCAGGGCCGCGGCGTGATGATCGACCTGCATGCCCACTACGGCCGGGAGCGCAAACCCATCGGCTACGACGACCTCATGCGCGTCCTCGACGCCGACAAGGTCGAGGTCGAGAAGGGCGACATGGTGTGCATCTACACCGGGTTCGCCGATGTGATCCTCGAGCTGGCCAAGGCCCCGGACGCCAAACTCCTCAACAATACGGGCACCGGGCTGGACGGGCGCGACGGCAAGCTCTTGCAGTGGATCAGCGACTCCGGCCTCGCGGTGCTGATCTCGGACAACTACGCGGTCGAAATCATCCCCACGAGCATCTTCTCGCCGCGGCCGCACGCGGCGATGCCGCTGCACGAGCACTGCCTGTTCAAGAACGGGATCCACCTCGGTGAGATGTGGTACCTCACCGAACTGGCCAACTGGCTGCGCAAGCACAAGCGCAACCGTTTCCTGCTCACCGCGCCGCCGTTGCGCCTTCCTGGGGCAGTCGGTTCGCCGTCCGCCGCCGTAGCAACAGTCTGAAAGGATTCAAATGTCAAAAGAAAAACGCGTAGCCATCGTCACCGGGTCGTCGTCGGGCATAGGCGCAGCCACTGCGCGAGAGCTCGCGGGCCGCGGCTGGAACGTGGTCATCAACTATTCGAAGAGCGCCGAGGCGGCGCAGAAGGTCGTCGCCGAATGCGTGGCCAAGGGCACGGAGGCGATTGCAGTGCAGGGGGACGTGTCGAGCGACGCCGATTGCAGGCGTCTTGCGCAGTCCGCGCTCGACAAATGGGGCCGCATCGACGCGCTGGTGAACAACGCGGGCAGCACCAAGTTCGTCGCGCACGCGAAGCTCGACGACCTGTCCGGCGAAGACTTCCAGCGCATCTACGCGACCAACGTCGTGTCCGCCTTCCAGATGACGCGCGCCTGCGCTGCCGCGATGAAGAAAACCGGGCGTGGCGCGGTGGTCAACGTGTCCTCGATCGCGGCGCAGTGGGGAACGGGTTCGTCCATTGCCTATGCGGCCTCGAAGGGGGCGCTGAATTCGATGACCTATTCCTTGGCCCGCGTTCTGGGCCCAGAGGTGCGCGTGAATGCGGTGCTGCCGGGGTACGTGGATACGCCCTGGCAGACGAATGCGCACGGCGCCGAAAAGGCAGCTGCGCATGCGGCAAAATACGCCTCGAACAACCCTCTGAACGCGAGCTGCTCGCCCGAGGACGTGGCCGATACCATCGTCTGGCTGATCGAAGGCGCGCCGAAGACCACGGGGCAGCTGGTGTACGTGGACGGCGGCACGCATATGGCCGTGCCGCGCTGACCCGGCGATCGTCCCATGAGCACAGTGGACTACATCGTCGTCGGCGCCGGTTCCGCGGGCTGCGTGCTTGCCAATCGCCTCACCGCCAGCGGGCGTCACAACGTGCTGCTGCTCGAGGCCGGGCCGCGTGACACGGATCCCTGGATCCACATCCCGCTGGGCTACGGGAAGCTCTTCACCAAGGTGCGGACCAACTGGAGCTACGAGTCCGAGCCCGAGCCGGAACTGAACGGGCGCAGGATCTTCACGCCGCGCGGCAAGGTGCTCGGCGGCTCGTCCTCGATCAACGGCCTCGTCTACATCCGCGGCCAGCGGGAGGATTTCGATGAGTGGGGCGTCCCGGGCTGGGACTACAAGGGCCTGCTTCCGTACTTCATCAAATCCGAGGACCAGCAGCGCGGCGCGAATGAATGGCACGGCGTGGGCGGGCCGCAGGCGGTGGGCGACCTGCCCGACCGGCACGAACTGGCCGACGCGTTCGTCGAATCCGCGAAGTCTCTCGGGATCCCGGCCAATGACGATTTCAACGGCGCCACCCAGGAGGGCACGGGCTACTACCAGGCCACCACGCGCAACGGCCGCCGGGTCAGCACAGCCGTCGGTTATCTGCGCCCGGCCCTCAAGCGGTCGAACCTGCGGGTCGAGACCGAAGCCCTCGCCACGCGGGTCCTGTTCGAGGGTACGAAGGCCGTCGGCGTGGAGTACCGGCAGGGCGGGCAGGCGCATACGGTGCGCGCCGCGCGCGAGGTGATCCTCTCCGGCGGGGCCTTCAATTCGCCGCAGTTGCTGCAACTCTCGGGCGTGGGTCCGCGCGGGCTGCTGGAGGCGCACGGCATCCCCGTGGTGCTGGACGCGCCCGGTGTGGGCGAAGCCATGCAGGACCACCTGTACGTGCGCACGTTCTGGCGCTGCACCAAGCCGATCACGCTGAACGACGACATGATGAGCCTCTGGCGCCAGATGGGGATCGGGCTGAACTACTTCTTCCGCCGGCGCGGACCGCTCACCGTCAGCGCGGGCCTGGCCGCGGCGTTCACGCGCACGCGGCCGGACGTGCCGCGGCCGGACGCGCAGTACTACTTCATCAATTTCGCGAGCATGAAGCGCGGCGGCCTGCTGCACCCTTTCTCGGCGTTCACCTGCTCGCTGTCGCAGCTGCGCCCGGAGTCGCGCGGCTGGGTGCGCATCCGCTCAAAGGATCCCACTGTGGCGCCGGCGATCCAGTACAACTACCTGTCCACCGAAGCCGACCGGCGCATGATGGTCGACGGGCTGAAGCTCCTGCGCAGGATGGTGAACGCCGAGCCCCTGCGGTCCTACGTCGCAAGCGAGGAATACCCGGGCCCCAAAGTGGTGAGCGACGAAGACTGGCTCGCCTTCTGCCGCGAATCCGGCGAGACCGTGTTCCACCCGACGTCGACCTGCCGCATGGGCGCGGACGCGGGCTCGGTGGTGGACGCGGCCCTGCGGGTGCGGGGTATGGCGGGCCTGCGCGTGATCGACGCCTCGATCATGCCGGCCGTGGTGTCGGGCAACACCAACGCCGCCGCCATCGCGATCGCCGAAAAGGGCGCCGACCTGGTGCTTCAGGAAGGCGGCGGTTGACACTCAGACAGGGCTTTGAAACACTGCATGCAGAATAAGAAAATCCAGCGGGACCACCAGAGGAGAATCGAATGAACATCCGGCGTATGCACGTTCGCATGCTCGCCGCCGCGCTTGCCGCGGCCGGGCTTTGCACCGCAGCCCAGGCGCAGCAGAAGGAAATCAAGCTCGGGGTGATCTACGACTACACCGGGGCGCTGGCCGCCGGGGGGTCGCTTGCCGCGGGCATCGGCACCAAGGCGGCGGTCGACATGATCAACGAGCGCGGCGGCATCGAGGGCTACAAGCTCAAGGCCATCTACGCCGACGCCCAGTCGAAGCCCGAGGTGGCGATCAACGAAATGACGCGGCTGCTCGACCAGGAGAAGGTCGACATCGTGATGGGCGTGTTCTCCTCGGCCCATTGCGTGCCGATGGCCCAGCAGATCGACGCGCGCAAGAAGTTCATGTGGGCCAACGTCTGCGTCGCCTCCGCGGTGCTCAAGGACAAGAAGTTGCAGTACGTGTTCCGCGCCCAGGTGCACTCCGACCAGTTCGGCGAGGCGTCCTGCACTTTCATCGCCGAGCAGGCCAAGGCCAAGCTCGGCAAGGACGTGAAGGACATCAAGGTCGCCATCATCTACGAGGACGGGCCCTACGGCGCCGGCGTGGCCATGGGCAACGAGGCCAAGTGCAAGGCGCTCGGCATGCAGCAGGTGCTCAAGGAAGGCTACGCCGCCACGTCGCCGGACCTCTCCAGCCTGATCACCAAGCTGCGCCGCGCGCAGGCCGACGTGATCCTGCACACCGGATACAACCCGGACATCACCCTGTTCTGGCGCCAGGCGCGCGAGCAGGGCCTCAAGTGGTCGGCGCTGATCGGCCACGGCGCCGGCTACGGCCAGTACGACAAGCTGCGCGAGGCGTTCGGCAAGGACGCCGACTTCATCTACAACGTGGACCCCGTGGCGGCGCAGCTGCTCGACCCCAAGTCGCTCAAGGCGGGCCTCGGCGACGTGACCAAGGAGATGGTCAAGCGCTACACGGCCGAGATCAAGGACCGCAAGGTCGACGAGATCCCGCCGCACGTGTCGATGGGGTTCAACCAGTCGTGGATCCTGTTCACCGACGTGATCCCGCGCGCGATCAAGAAATACGGCGGCATCGACCCGGAGGCCCTGCGCAAGGCGGCCCTCGAGACCGACATCCCGGTCGGCGGGACCATCCAGGGCTACGGGGTGAAGTTCTTCGCGCCGGGCACCCCGATGGCCGGGCAGAACGAGCGTTCCTCGCCGGTGGTCATGCAGTACATCGGCGGCGACACCAAGATCGTGTGGCCGGCCGCCATCAAGACCGCCGACCCGGTGCTGCCGCTGCCCAAGGGCCACACCTACGCGCGCTGAGCGGCCCGGTTAGCCGCAGTGCTGCGTGTTGACGGCCTGACCAAGGTCTTCGGCGGATTCACGGCCGTCGACCGGATTTCGTTCGAGCTGGCCGAGGGCGAGATCCTCGGCCTGATCGGACCCAACGGCTCGGGCAAGAGCACCACCTTCAACCTGATCGCGGGGGCGTTGCCGCCGACTTCCGGCTCGATCGGCTTTTTCGGCCGCGAGATCGCCGGCACGCACGCGAGCAAGGTGGCGCACCTCGGCGTCGCCCGCACCTACCAGATCCCGCGCCCGTTCCGCAGGCTCTCGCTGATGGAGAACGTCGCGCTCGCCGCCTACTACGGGCAGGCCGCGCAGCCCTCGCGCGAAAAGGCCTGGGCGCAGGCGCGCGACGCGCTCGCACTGGTGGGCCTGCCGGCCGAAGACAGCGCCCGGGTGGACGGCTTGGGCGCGGCGGGCCTCAAGAAACTTGAGCTCGCGCGCGCCCTCGCCACGCAACCCAAGCTGCTGCTCGCCGACGAGAGCCTCGGCGGGCTGGACGAATCCGAGATGAATCAGGCGGCCGACATGCTCGCGATGATCCGCGACAAGCGCGGCATCACCATCATCTGGGTCGAGCACATCATGGGCGTCCTGATGCGTGTCGTGGACCGCTGCGTGGTGCTCGACCACGGCGAGGTGATCGCCGAAGGGAAACCCTCCGTGGTCGCGCACGATCCGAAGGTGATCGAGGTGTACCTCGGCACCGACGCCGGGGACGTGCAGGCCACCGTGGCTGCCCGGGCCGTGGGGTGAGCGCCATGCTGAGGATCGACAACGTCTCCGCGGGCTACGCCGGCTTCCAGGCGCTGTTCGGCGTGAGCCTGGAAGTCAACGCGGGCGAGTCGGTGGCCGTGATCGGGCCCAACGGCGCCGGCAAGACGACGCTGCTGCGTGCGATCTCCAAGCTGATCGAACTCACCGGCGGGGACATCGCGATGGAGGGGCAATCGCTGCGGACCGTGCCGGCGCACGAGGTGATCGCGCGTGGCATCGCGCAGGTGCCCGAGAACCGCAGGTTGTTTCCCCGGCTGAGCGTCGAGGAGAACCTCAGGATGGGCGGCTTCCTGCCCGCGGCGCGTGCGCAGTATGCCGAGCGCCTGAAATACGTCTACTCGCTCTTCCCGCGCCTGCAGGAGCGCCGCCACCAGCTGGCCGGCACCATGT
This sequence comes from Pseudomonadota bacterium, assembly GCA_031408275.1. GTDB lineage: Bacteria > Pseudomonadota > Gammaproteobacteria > Burkholderiales > SG8-39 > SZAS-79. The sequence continues at coordinate 3,127 of JANNWA010000112.1, read as the reverse complement.
CGGGCGGCGAACAGCAGATGTGCGCCATCGGCCGGGCGCTGATGTCCGGGCCCAAGCTCCTGCTCCTCGACGAGCCTTCCGCGGGCCTCGCGCCGGTGGTGGTGCAGTCGATCTTCGAGATGGTGAAGCGCATCTGCGCGGAGGGCTATACGGTGCTGATCGTGGAGCAGAACATCCGCCAGGTGCTTAAGGTGGTCGATCGCGCGTATCTGCTCGACACGGGCCGCATCAAGCAGAGCGGTCCCGCGGCGGAACTGCTGGCTTCGACGGAAATCAGGAAGGCCTATTTGGGAATCTAATGAGCCAGATCTTTGACATTTTCCTGCTCGAGTCGGTGCTGAACGGCCTGCTGCTGGGCGGCCTCCTCGCGCTGCTGTCGCTGGGCCTAAACCTGATCTTCGGCGTCATGGACGTGGTGTGGATCTGCTACGCCGAGCTGATCATGGTCGGCATGTACGCGGTGTATTACTTCCACGTGGTGTTCGGCTGGCCGCTGGTCCTCGCGATGATGATGGGGGTGCTGATCGTCGCCGCGGGCGGCGTGGCGCTGCACTATTTCGTCATCCGCCCGGTGCTGGCGGCCGAGCCGATCAACCAGCTGCTGGTCACCGGGGGGGTGCTGTTCTTCCTGCAGGCCGCGGCGACGCTCGCCTTCGGCATCGAGTTCAAGAACCTCGGCGTGAGCTTCCCGCCGATCGTGGTCGGCGACATCTCGTTCTCGATGGCGCGCCTGATTGCGTTCGTGGTGGCGCTGGCGGGCATGCTGGGCATGTACCTGTTCCTCACGCGGACCTACCTCGGCACCGCGATCCGCGCCATCAGCCAGGACCGCGCGATCATGCCGCTCATGGGCGTGAACCCCAACCGCATCTTCCTCGTCACCTCGGCGCTGGGCGGCGGGCTGGCGGGCCTCGGGGCGTGCCTGCTGGTGCTGCAGTACGACATCCATCCCGCCATCGGCCTGTCGTTCGGGCCGATCACGTTCCTGATCTGCGTGCTCGGGGGGCTGGGAAACATGGTCGGCGGGTTCGCCGCGGCGTTCATCTTCGCGCAGTTCATCTCGGTGGGCGGCTTCTTCTTCGCGCTTGAATGGGGCTACGTGATCGCGTTCGTGTTCTTCATCGGCATGATGTTCTGGCGCCCGCAGGGCATCTTCGGGGGCAAATAGCCATGGTCCGCCAGCTTCCCTGGGTCGGCCTCGCGTTGCTCGCCGCGGCGCCGCTGGCCGGCATGGGCAACTACCCGCTGCACCTCCTGATCATGGTGCTGCTGTGGGGGTTCGTCTACACCAGTTGGTCGATCATGGGGCGCCTCGGGATGGTCAGCTTCGGCCACGGCGCGTTCCTCGGCATCGGCGCGTACGTGGTGGTGATGGGCTGGAACAGCTACGGCCTCTCGCCGTGGCTGAGCGTGCCGGTGGCGCTCGTCCTGACCGCGGCGGTGGCGTTCGTGATTGGCTACCCGTGCTTCCGGTTCAAGATCGTCGGCCACTACTTCGCGCTGGTGACGCTTGCGCTCTCGGAGGTCACCCGCCTCATCATCGTCGCGCTGCGCGACCAGACCGGGGGGTCGCTCGGCGCGACGCCCAAAACCGCGCTGGCGGAAACCTCGTGGTCGCTCTCGGCGCTGCAGTTCACCGACAAGCTGGTGTGGTTCTACGTGGTGCTGGTGGTCTGGCTGGCCGGGCTGTGGGTCTGGAAGAAAGTGGACGAGAGCATGGGGCGCCTCGCGCTTGAGGCGATCAGCCAGGAGGAGGACGCCGCGGCATCCATCGGGATCAACGTGACCAGGCTCAAGCTCGGCGTGACCATGATCTCGGCGCTGATGACCTGCATCGGCGGAGTCCTCTACGCCCAGTACCAGCTGTACGTGAACCCCGAAACCGTGTCCGGTATCGGCATCAGTCTGCAGATGGTGTTTGGCGTGATCGCGGGCGGCATGTACGTGCGCCTCGGGCCGACGGTGGGCGCGGCGTTCACGCTGTTGCTCGCCGAGGGCCTGCGCCTCGCTTTCGGCAACCGCTTCCCGGCGCTCGACTCGACGGTCTACGGCCTGATGCTGGTGCTGTTCATCATCTACATGCCCAAGGGAATTCTGGGGGCGGCGACCGAGGCGTTCGAAAAGCGGCGGTCGAAACCGGCCGCGGCAGCGGCCGCGGCGCAGTGACGCGCCGATCCGGGGAGCCTACTTGCGGATCACGACGGTGAACCCGTTGCCCACCTTGTCGTCGACGTCCTGCACCTCGACGACCGCGTAACCCAGCCGCTTCACCAATTCGAGGAAATCGCCCGTCCGCCAGGCCGACCAGTGGTGGTGGTCGTCCTTCTCGTAATATGCCCATCCCTCGCCAGGTTTGAAGGCGCGCTTGTCCCGCACCAGGATGTGCGGCACGACCTGGTAGTACACCCCCAGCCGGTCCTTGCCGGACTGCTTCAGGGCGTCCTGGTTGAGCGGGTGCACGTAGTCGGACAGGCGGACCTTGCCGGCGGACCGGTCGAGCAGTTCCTGCACCGGCGTCGGTTCGCGGTGCCGGTCGAAGGTCCGTTCCATGTGTGGCGCGATGATGAAGATGTAGCCCCCGGGCCGGACCACCCGGTGCCACTCGCGCAGTGCCTTCACCGGGTCGAAGAAGTGCTCGATCACGTGCGACGACAGGACGTAATCCAGCGAGTTGTCCTTGAAAGGCAGGGCGTCGCCCGATGCGACGATGTTCACGACGGCTGGCGCGCACGCCTTGTCCTGCCAGTAGTCGCCCGGCTGGTCCGCGAAATCCACATTGATCGACCTCTTGAGGCCGAACGAGTTCTGGGTCGACGCACCTATCTCGACGCCGTGCAGTTTCTCGAGGTAGCGCGTCGCCAGGGCGGAGGGGCGGGCGGCGGGACACTTCTTTTCCGCCGGGCGGGCGGCCGGCGCCGGGGCCTCGGCGGGCTCGAACGGGCGGAGCACGAGCGGCGTTGCCAGGAAGGCGAGGATCCCGGCCAGCAGGGCCAGCAGGGCCAGGAGGAAGTGCCGGGACCGCAGTTTTGGCGTCGGGGGCAATGCCGGTTACTTCATCAGGCTCGGCAAATACAGCGAGATCGCCGGGAAGGCGACCAGGATCGCGAGCCGGATGATATCCGCGGTG
>JANNWA010000111.1:0-8910 GCA_031408275.1 Pseudomonadota bacterium | reverse complement strand
CAAACATCTGGAAGGCGACCAGCATGCCGATCGTGAATCCGGCGTTCTCCATCACGAGCAACGCGCCGGCGCACAGAATGGCGAGCGTCATCACCTGCTCGAGCGCGTTCGCCACGACGGTGTAGGTGTTCGAGACCTGGCGCGTGGCGAATCCCGCCGAGAGGTAACTCGCCAGAAGGTCGTCGTAACGGGCGCGCAGGTGCGGCTCCATCTGCAGCGCCTTGACGGTTTCCATGCCTGCGACGTACTCCGTCACGAACGCCTGGTTGCGGGCGCCGAGCAGGAATTGCTGGTTCAGCCGCTCACGCAGGAGCGGAGTCACCAGTGCGCTCAGCACCGCGATCAGCGCAAGGCCGGCGACTGCGATCAGCGTCAGTTGCCAGCTGTACCAGAACATCACCGCCAGGAAAACGACGAGAAACGGCAGATCCAGCAGAAGCGACACCGCAGCGCCGGCCAGGAACTCGCGAATCGTCTCGACCGCATGCAGGCGTGCAGTGAGCGTCCCCGTGGGGCGGTGCTCGAAGTATGGCATCGGCAAGCGCAACAGATGCCAGAAGACTTCGCTGCCGAGGACGGCGTCCACGCGGTTTCCGGTGTGCAGCACGAGGTACTGCCGCAACCAGCTCATGGCGGCCGAGAAAAGCATGAAGATCAGGAGCCCGAGCGCCACGACCGCGAGCGTACTCGTGGTCTGGTGCACGACTACCTTGTCGATCACCACCTGCGTGAACAGCGGCGTGGCCACTCCGACGACTTGCAGCGCAAGCGATGCCGCCAGGACGTTGCGCCAGACCGGCTTGTATTTCAGGAATTCATCGAAGAACCAGCGAAACCCGAAGGCCTTGCGGTGCCTGCCGCCTGCTTCGCCCTCCACGCCCTCCGGCGCATCGCGCGTCACCAGCAACAGCAGCGAACCGAACCGGGCCGCAAAATTGGCGACCGCCTCAATGTGCGGTTCGTGCGAACCGGGCTCGAAACAGAGTATCCGGCCCTCGTCCGCTTTCGCTACCAGCGCCGGCCGGGCGGCGCCTCCCTCCAGGCGCATGGCCACCAGCGGGAAACTCGCTCGCGCCAAGTCAATGGTGCTGGCGTCTGCCTCTCCGAAGCGAAACCCGTACTGCGCCCCGGCCTCTCGCAGGGTGAGCAACGAGTAAGGCGGCGGAAAGCGCTGCAGCGCCAGCGCCGGCTCCCACGGTATGCGGTGCGCCTGGCACAGGCTGCCGAGGACCCAGATGAAGTCCGCGGTCGAAAGCTTGTATCCGGAAACGGTTTCTGCGGCCATGCCACGCTCCCCCGAGTGTGCACGGAACCGATTGTTCCCGAGTGCGGAGCCGAGCGGTATCGCCTGAAGGTTCTAGACCGCTCTCACGAACGGTCGATCCCCAACCTGGCCGCGGCGATGATGGCCTGGGAGCGCGAAGTCACGTTCAGCGCCTGGAAAACCGCGTGAGTGTGCTGCTTCGCCGTGTTGTCCGCGATGCCGAGTGCCTTGGCGATGTCACGGTTGGATGCCCCCTTGGTGATCAGCAGGAGTACTTCGAGTTGCCGCGCGGTCAGAGCGGGCGCCTGCCCCACATCGGGCAGGATCTGTGGCGGGATGTAGGTGCCGCCGGCGGCGATGACCCTCAGTGCAGCGACGATCAGGTTCGGCGACGATGTTTTCGGGATGTACCCGGCCGCCCCCGCCTTCAGGGCCGCGGCGACCAGCACGCTGCTCTCGGTAGCCGACACCACGACTACGGTCATGCGGGGGAACGCCGCACGGAAGCGCTTCAGCACGTCCATGCCCGAACCGTCCGGCAACCCAAGGTCCAGCAGCACCAGGGCGGTGTCGGAGAGCCGGCCGGCCACCTCGAACGCTTCAGCCAGGTTGAAAGCCGCGTGCTGGCGCGCGTCGGTAAGGACGGCCCCGACCGCAGTCCCAAGCGTTGCATGAATGAGCGGATGATCATCGACGATCAGAACGTCCACGGTGCCCCTGCCCTGTTCGATAAAGCGCGTAGCCGATGGGACGATCCTACTTGAACGGCCTCAAGAAGCTGTCAAATCCGACAAGTGTCCTGTGATTCTTGCAATTGTTGACGCTTTGCCTCAGACACCTGATTTCAGCACTCTCACGCACGGGTTCGCACCCATCGCATAAGCCAGCTCCACCGGCGCGTCGACTTTCCAAAAAGCCAGGTCCGCCGCCTTCCCGGTTTCAATCGTGCCATGGGTAGCGCCCATTCCCAGCGCCTTTGCCCCATTGCGCGTCACACCAGCGAGCGCTTGTTCAGGCGTGAATCGGAAAATCGTGCAGCCGAGGTTCAGCGCGAGCAGGATCGACACCAGCGGCGATGAACCGGGATTGCTGTCGGTAGCGAGCGCCATGTCCAACCTGTGGCGGCGCATGGCGTCGATCGGCGGCATGTGGTCTTCGCGCAGGAAATAGTAGGCGCCGGGCAGCAGCACGCCCACCGTGCCGGCCGCCGCCATCGCGGCGATTCCCGCCTCGCTTGCGTATTCGATGTGGTCCGCCGACAGCGCCCCGTACTTTGCCGCAAGTGCAGCCCCGCCGTAGTCCGAGCGCTGGTCGGCATGCAGCTTCACCGGCAGCCCGAGCGCCTTTGCGGACTCGAAGACGCGCATGGTCTGCTCCGGCGTGAAGCCTATCGTTTCGCAGAACGCATCCACCGCGTCGACGAGGCCCGCCCGCGCCGCTTCGGGCAGGACTTCATTGGCGACGAAATCGATGTAGGCGTCTGCGCGGCCCTTGTACTCTTCCGGCACGGCGTGCGCGCCGAGGAAGGTCTTCTTTACCGTGACGGGCGCCGTGTCACCGAGAAGCCTGGCGATGCGAAGCATGCGCAATTCAGTATTCAGGTCGAGCCCATAGCCGGACTTGATCTCGATCGTCGTCACACCCTCGGCCAGCAGGTTCCTCAGGCGCGCGGACGCCGTAGTGGCGAGTTCGTTGTCGGATGCGTCGCGAGTCTTCTGCACCGTCGACACGATGCCGCCGCCGGCACGGGCGATGTCCTCGTAGCTTGCGCCATTGAGGCGCATCTCGAACTCGTTGGCGCGGTTGCCTGCGTAAACGAGGTGGGTGTGGCAGTCGACCAGGCCGGGCGTGACCCAGGCGCGCTCTGCGTCGAGCACTTCGGTGGCAAGCGTTTCGGGTGCGCCCTGCAACAGCGCCCGCGGGCCTACCCAGGCGATGCTCCCGGCAGTGATGCCGATCGCGCCGTCGCGCACCGTGCCATAGGGCGCGCCACCCTTGCGCATAGTCGCAAGATTGGCGTTGAGGACAAGGGTGTCGTACATGCGGATATCATAGCAGCCGAACATGGACACCTATTACGCAGCGCAAGCGCTTCTGCCCACCGGATGGGCGGCCAACGTCCGCGTCGAAGTCGACGGCGGCGGAACGATCTTTTCGGTGCAGGCAGGCGCCGCGGCGGAGGGCGCCGAGCGCCTTTCCGGCCCGCTCCTGCCGGGCATGGCGAACCTGCATTCGCATGCCTTCCAGCGCGCCATGGCGGGCCTTGCCGAAGTGCGCGGCGCGCCGGACGACGATTTCTGGAGCTGGCGCGAGCTGATGTACAAGTTCGCCGGCCGCATCACCCCTCAGCAGGCCGCCTCGATCGCCAGGTACCTCTACATCGAGATGCTGAAGAACGGCTATACGGCAGTGGCCGAGTTTCACTACATCCACAACGACATCTCGGGCAAGTCTTACGCGACTCCGGCCGAGATGTCGCTCGCCCATGTGGGCGCCGCGGGCGAAGCCGGCATCGCCATCACGATGCTGCCGGTCCTCTACAGCTACGGCAATTTCGGCGCGGCGCCGCTGGGACCGCGCCAGCAGCGATTCCGGAGCGGCCCGGAGGACATCCTTGCAATCGTGGAGGCCGTCCGCTCAGCCGCCGATGGCCGTGCGGACGTGCACTGCGGCGTCGCCCCGCACTCATTGAGGGCCACCGACCTCGACGGGTTGCAGGACCTGCTCGCCGGGCTCGATTCGATCGACGCCGCCGCACCGATACATATCCATATCGCCGAGCAGACGCGCGAGGTCGACGACAGCATCGCTTTCAGCGGCATGCGCCCGGTGGCGTGGCTGCTCGAGCACCTGCCTGTCGACCGGCGCTGGTGCCTCGTGCACGCGACCCACCTCAACGACGACGAAACGCGCAGCCTCGCACAGTGTGGCGCCGTAGCGGGTCTCTGCCCCACGACCGAAGGCAACCTCGGCGATGGGATTTTTCCCTTGCCGGCGTACCGCGTGGCCGGCGGACGATACGGCATCGGCAGCGACAGCCACGTTTCGCGCGACCCTTTCGAGGAGCTGCGCCTGCTCGAATACGTGCAGCGGCTGGTGCTGAGGCGCAGGAACATCAATGCGGGTGCGATGAGCGCGGCGGTCGGCACCACGCTGTGGCTCGAGGCGGCCGCGGGCGGCGCACAGGCGATGGGCCGGTCCATGGGCGGGTTGGTCGCCGGGCGGCGTGCCGACCTTGTCGTGCTCGATGCGCAGCGCCCCGACCTGGCGGGGCGTTCAGGCGACATGATCGCCAACGCCGCGATCTTCTCCGGGACCTCAGGCCTCGTGCGCGACGTGATGGTCGGCGGACGCTGGCAGGTGCGCGAAGGCCGCCACCTCCTGGAGGACGCTGCCTCCAGGGAGTACATCAAGGCGGTGAAGGAACTGCTGGCCTAGGGGAGGTAACGGAGGGGCCGAAGGATTCCTCTGTTACTAGCGCAGCGCGGCGATGTCGACCGTGGCTCCGGTCTTGTGGACCATCTCTTCCACGGTCACGCCCGGCGCGAGCTCCACCAGCTTCAATCCGTGACTGGTCACGTCGAGCACCCCGAGGTCGGAAATGATGCGGTTCACGACGCCCAGGCCCGTCATCGGCAGCAGGCACCTGGGGAGGATCTTGTGTTCGCCGTCCCGCGAGGTGTGTTCCATCAGCACCACGACCCGCTCGACGCCGGCCACGAGGTCCATCGCGCCGCCCATGCCCTTCACCATCTTGCCGGGGATCATCCAGTTGGCGAGGTCGCCGTGTTCGGAAACCTGCATGGCGCCCAGGATGGCCAGGTTGATGTGTCCGCCGCGGATCATCGCGAACGAATCCGCGCTCGAGAAAAAGCTGCTGCCGGGCAGCGTGGTCACCGTCTGCTTGCCCGCATTGATGAGGTCGGGATCCACTTCCTCTTCGAGCGGGAAAGGCCCGATGCCGAGCAGCCCGTTCTCCGACTGCAGCCACACATCCATCCCCGGCGGGATGTAGTTGGCCACCAGCGTGGGCAGGCCGATGCCGAGGTTCACGTAATACCCGTCCTGCAGTTCCAGTCCCGCGCGGCGGGCCATTTCATTGCGGTTCCAAGCCATGGTCAGCCCTTCCTCGTGGTGCGTTGCTCGATGCGCTTCTCGGGGTGCGGGTTCAGCACGATCCGTTGCACGAAAATGCCCGGCGTATGGATCAGGTCCGCGTCCAGCTCCCCGGCCTCGACGAGGATCTCGACCTCGGCCACGGTGATGCGCCCCGCCATCGCCACCATCGGATTGAAGTTGCGCGCGGCCTTGCGGTAGATCAGGTTGCCCGCCTTGTCCCCTTTCCATGCTTTGACCAGGCCCAGGTCGGCCGTCAGCGACCGTTCCATCACGTACTTCTTGCCGTCGAACTCGCGCACTTCCTTGCCTTCCGCGACCACGGTGCCAAGGCCGGTCTTGGTGAAGAACGCCGGGATGCCCGAGCCTCCGGCACGCAGCTTCTCGGCAAGCGTGCCTTGCGGCGTGAATTCGAGCTCGAGTTCCCCGGCCAGGTACTGGCGCTCGAACTCGGCGTTCTCGCCGACGTAGCTGGAGATCATCTTCTTGATCTGCCGCGTCTCGAGCAGCTTGCCCAGGCCGAACCCGTCCACGCCGGCGTTGTTGCTGATCGCCGTAAGGTTCTTGCGGCCGGAATGGATGACCGCTTCGATCAGGGCCTCGGGGATGCCGCACAGGCCGAATCCGCCGACCGCGAGCGTATCCCCGTCCCGGATGATGTCGGCCATCGCCGCGGCGGCGCTGGGGTAGGTCTTGTTCATTGATCGATCCTCTGAGAAACGAGCGGCGGAATTATATGCCGCGGTGCATCAGGTGGTACATCACCGGGTATATCAAACCTGGAGTCCGGGCGGGTCCCTGAAAAACGCCAGGGCCGCCAGGTGCTTGGTTTCATTCATGGCCGGGCGATTATAATTGCTGCCATGACACGCGAATCCATGGAATACGACGTTGTCGTGGTCGGTGGTGGCCCGGCGGGCCTCTCGGCCGCGATCCGGCTGAAGCAACTTGCGGCGGAGCGCGGCAAGGACGCAAGCGTCTGCGTGCTCGAAAAGGGCTCCGAGATCGGCGCACACATCCTGTCGGGAGCGGTGATGGACCCGCGCGCGATCGACGAGCTGTTCCCGGACTGGAAAGGCATGGGCGCGCCGGTCGAAACCCTGGTGACGGAGGACCGCTTCATGTTCCTCACCGAAACCGGCGCGACGAAGACGCCCAACTGGATGCTTCCCGGGTGCTTTCAGAACCACGGCAATTACGTGATCAGCCTCGGCAGCGTAACGCGCTGGCTCGGCCAGCAGGCGGAAGCCTTGGGGGTGGAGATCTTTCCCGGGTTCGCCGCGGCCGAAATCCTCTACGCCGAGGATAGCTCGGTCAAGGGCGTGGCCACCGGCGACATGGGCGTGGGCCGCGACGGGCAGAAGACCGCTGCGTACCAGCAAGGCATGGAGCTCCACGCCAAGTACACGTTCTTTGCGGAGGGCTGCCGCGGCAACCTCGGCAAGCAGCTGGAGGCAAGGTTCAACCTGCGCAAGGACGCGGACCCGCAGGTCTACGGCATCGGCATCAAGGAACTCTGGGAGGTCAAGCCCGAAAAGCACCAGGCCGGGCTCGTGGTCCATACGGCCGGCTGGCCGCTCGACGCCCACACCTATGGCGGCTCCTTCATGTACCACATGGAGAACAACCAGGTGGCGGTGGGATTCGTCGTCGGCCTCGGTTACACGAACCCGTATCTCTCCCCGTACGAGGAGTTCCAGCGCTACAAGACCCACCCGGCCATCCGCGGGTTTTTCGAGGGCGGCAAGCGCATCGCCTACGGCGCGCGCGCCATCGCCGCGGGCGGCCTGCAGTCCCTGCCCAAGCTCACCTTCCCGGGCGGCGCCCTGCTTGGCGACGACGCGGGTTTCCTGAACGCCTCGCGCATCAAGGGCACCCACTGCGCGATCAAGTCCGGCATGCTGGCTGCGGAGGCGGCCTATGATGCCCTGCAGGCCGGCCGCGCGGCCGACGAACTCGCCGCCTACCCGGAAGCGTACCGGCAGTCATGGCTGTTCGACGAACTCTACCGCGCGCGCAACTTCAAGCCGTGGATGTCCAAGGGACTGTACCTCGGCACGCTGATGGTCGGGATCGACCAGGTGGTGTTCGGCGGCAAGGCGCCCTGGACCCTGCACCACGACCACTCCGACAACGAGACACTCAAGAAGAAGACCGAGGTCGAACCCATCCAGTATCCCAAGCCCGACGGCGTGCTCACGTTCGACCGGCTGTCCTCGGTATTCATCTCGAACACCAACCACAGCGAGGACCAGCCCATCCACCTCACGCTCAAGGACGCCGGCGTGCCGGTGAACGTCAACCTCGAGCTGTACGACGCCCCGGAGCAGCGCTATTGCCCGGCGGGCGTCTACGAGATCATGCGCGACGACAACGGCGCCAACCCGCGGCTGCAGATCAACGCGCAGAACTGCGTGCACTGCAAGACCTGCGACATCAAGGACCCGACCCAGAACATCGTCTGGGTCACGCCCGAAGGCGGCGGCGGACCGAACTACCCGAACATGTGAGCGAGGAGGCCGGAATGGACACGCAAGCGGGTCCGGGACCGAAGAAATACGCGAGCATGGCGGAGTTCTATCCCTTCTACCTGTCCGAGCATTCCAGCCGGACCTCGCGCCGGCTGCATTTCGTCGGCACCTCGCTGGGCCTCGCCTGGCTCGTCGCCGCGCTCGCCACGCTGAACGCATGGTTCCTGCTCGGCGGGCTCGTCACGGGCTATGCGTTCGCCTGGGTCGGGCATTTCTTCTTCGAGAAGAACCGCCCCGCCACCTTCCAGTACCCGTTCTACAGCTTCGCGGGCGACTGGGTGATGTGGTCGGAGATCCTGCGCGGCAAGATCAAGTTCTGAGCATCCCCGTGGACACGCCGGTGCCCGAGGACCTGAGCGAATCGTGGCAGCTCATCCACGGCTACAGCATCAGCATCCGGCCGCTGCGCCAATCGGATCTCGACATCGAGTGGGCCTTCGTCGAGGGCCTGTCCCGCCCCACGCGCTACAACCGGCTGTTGGGCGGCGCGGTAAACATTTCCCGCAAATACATCGAGCAACTGATCACGATCGACTACCGCCGCGACATGGCGTTGGCGGCCGTGGTGATGACCGAGTCGAGCGAGGTCCTGATCGGCGTCGCGCGCTACGTGATGGAGGTCGGGACCGGTGGCGAGCCCGCGCCCTGCGAGTTCGCGATCGTCCTCGCGGACGCCTGGCAGGGCCGCGGCATCGGCAGGCACATGATGCTCAAGCTCATCGATGTCGCTCGCGGCCGCGGCGTCCCCCGGCTCTACGGCGAGGTTCTGTCGGTCAACCACGGCATGCTCGCCATGGTGAAGAGACTCGGCTTTCGCCTCCAGACTAACCCGCAGGACGCCACCGTGACGCGCGCGACGCTCGACCTCGCCTGAACCGCTTTTGAAATCAGGCGGCCAGCATGTCCTCGTCGGGCACCGCCATCACGCCCGCCGAGCCTTTAACCATGGTGTCGGCGAGGCCTTGCGCCTGCACGAGGACATGGTCGGCATAGAAGCGC
>JANNWA010000110.1:0-4497 GCA_031408275.1 Pseudomonadota bacterium | reverse complement strand
TCGAACTCGATTTCGCCGTGTTGGGCCCTGTCCTGCCCACACTCTCGCATCCGGGCGCGTCGACCCTCGGATGGGACGGTCTAGCCGCACTGGCACGCGGCGCGACTTTGCCCCTGTATGCGATCGGCGGCATGGGGCGCGGCGACCTGCAATCCGCCTGGCGCGCCGGCGCGCACGGCATCGCCATGCTCTCCGGCGCCTGGGTGCAGCAGGCTTGATGGCGCCAAAATCGAATTTCGAATCGTTCGTTGACGCGGTAGCATCGCGGCAACATATTGCTGCGGCAAACCCTGGGGAGAAAACAATGTTGCATCGGCTTCGCGCGGCCTTCCTTGCCGCCTGTGTCCTGGCCCCTGGCGCAGTGCTCGGCCAGGATGTGTTTCCCTCCAAGCCGATCCAGGTCGTGTTGCCGCTGCAGGCTGGAAGCGCCTCGGACATCGCGGCCCGGTTCGTCACCGAGCGGATCGCGGAAATACTCGCCCAGGGCGTGGTGGTCGAGAACGTCGCGGGCGCGGGCGGGTTGGTCGGCGCGAACCGCGTCGCGACGGCGCGCGCCGACGGCTACACGCTCGCCGCGCTCAACAACAGCATCCTCACGATCCTGCCCCACATGCAGCGCGCGCAGGTGAAGTTCGATTCGTTCGGCGACTTCGTGCCGATCCGGGGGCTCGCCAACATTCCGACCTACCTCGGGGTGCCGAAGGACTTCCCGGCGTCCAGCGTCAACGAACTGATCGCGCTGGCGAAAGCCAAACCCGGGGAGCTCAACTACTCGAGCGGCGGCCCCGGCAGCCCGCAGCACCTCGCCACCGAAATGTTCCAGGTGATGTCGGGTGCGCGGTTCACGCACGTGCCCTACAAGGGCGCGACCGCGGCGGCCGCGGACCTGGCGGCCGGCCGCGTGCAGGTCATGTTCATCGCGCATTCGCTCGCGCTGCCCTACCTGCCCGCCGAACGCGTCCGGTTCCTCGCCTTCGCCGGGGGCGAACGCAGCCGGGCGTTCCCGAACCTGCCTACGGTGGCCGAAAGCGGTGTCCCAGGTTACGACTACGCTTCGTGGATCGCGCTCTTCGCGCTCAAGGGCACGCCGCCGGAGGTGCTCGCGAAGCTGCGCGCCGCCGCGGCGCAGGCAATGGCCACCCCGGGCCTTGCCGAGCGCTTCGCAAAGAGCGGGCTGGAGATCTGGGACACGCAGCCCGAAAAACTCTCGGCCGTCATGCGCGAAGACTGGGCACGGTGGGAAAAGGTCGTGAAGTCGGCCAACCTCGGCGCGAACTGAACCGCATGCAACCCCGCTGGACCGGGCGGCAGTTCCACAACCAGCCGGCGGCGAGCCACACGCACCGCTTCCTTGTCGACCTCTGGGATGAAGTGCGGGCCGGGACCGGCGGCGCGCTTTCGGTCTCAGTGCACGCGCAGAACGCCGGCATTCCGGGATCCGATCCCGAGGCGCTGCGGATGCTGGTTGATGGCGGGCTGGAGTTCATGACCCTGATGGGCGGCATCCTTGGCCAGGTCGTTCCGGCCGCCGAAATCCAGGGCCTGCCGTTCGCGTTCGAGAGCCATGCGCAGGTCCATGCCGCGCTGCGCGGCCCGCTCGGCGATTACCTGCGCGGCGAAATGGCGGCGAAGGGCATCCACGCCTTTCGCGACGGCGTTCTCGAGAACGGCTTTCGCCACATCGTCTCGATCGACCGGCCGGTCATGACCGCCGGCGACCTGGAGGGGTACCGCATGCGCATCCCGGACGGACGCATGTTCGAGGACGCGTTCCGGTCGCTGGGCGCCACGCCGGTCGTGGTGAACATCCGCGAACTGTACGGCGCCCTGCAAGCGCGGCAGGTGGACGGCCAGGAGAATCCGCTCGTCGTGGTGGAGGTCAACCGGCTTTACGAAGTCTCGAAATACGCCAGCCTCACCGGGCACATGTGGTCGGGTTTCAACCTCATAGGCAACCTCGCGTTCTGGAATCGCCTGCCCGCAGACGTGCAGGAAATCGTGAACCGCGCGGTAGCCACCCATGTCGGGCGGCAGCGCGCCTATACGGACCAGTTCAACCGGGACCTTGAAACGCAGCTCGCGACCGTGCGCGGCATGCTGTTCAACCGTGCGGACCAGGCGAGCTTTCGCGCGGTGCTCTCTGGCGAGTTCTACGCGCGCTGGCAAAGGAATTTCGGCGACGGCGCCTGGCGGCTCCTGGAGGAGGCCGTGGGCAGGACCCTGTAACACCCGCCGGTTCAGCCGACGTTCAACGCGCCGCCGCCGTCGACCAGCAGCGACACCCCGGTGATGAACCCCGCCTCGTCCGAAGCGAGGAAGAGGGCGGCGTTGGCGACATCCCATGCCGTCCCCATCTTGTGGCGCAAGGGCACGCGCGCGTCGCGCGCGGCGGCGATTTCGGCGCGGCTCTTGCCGGTGGCGCGGGCGCGCGTGTCGACGGCCATGGGCGTGTCCATGAGCCCGGGCAGGATGACGTTGGCGCGCACGCCGTATTCGGCGTTCTGGATCGCCACCTGCTGGGTGTAGGCGATCATCGCCGCCTTGGTGGCCTTGTAGGCGACGAGCGGATATTTTTCCACGGCCGCGAGCGACGAAATCATCAGGATGCAGCCGGCGCGCTGCGCGCGCATGATGGGGAGCACGTGCTTGCAGGCCATGACCGCGCCGCGCAGGTTGATCGCGATGACGCGATCGAACGCCTCTTCGGTGATCTCGGTGGGCGAGGCGTCGCCGCCCGCGATGCTCACGCCCACGTTGTAGTGCAGGATGTCGATGCGGCCCCAGCGCTCCTGTGCGGCTGCGATCGCGGCCGCGAGCGCCGACTCGCTTGTCACGTCCGCCTCGAAAGCGACGCAGTCCCTGCCTGCATCCCCCGCCATCGTGACGGTTTCGCGGGCCGAGGCCAGGTCGCGGTCCACCGCCATGACCCTGGCACCTTCCTGCGCAAATCGCAGCACCGTCGCGCGGCCGTTGCCCATGCCCGTGCCCGGGCCCTGGCCTGCACCGATCACGACGGCCGTTTTTCCCTGCAAGCGCATGCTGGTCTCCGGTGGTGTTCCCCGGCGCCAGAGCGCGGGAATATTTACGAACTTTACTATATCGAACTCCGCTCCAGGAGAGGATTACAGGGTAGTTTGCATGCCTGAAATGGAAAATTCCGTCCCTAGCTCCGGGTGTCTTCCTTGTCCTCGCCCGGATCGGGATCCTCAGTCTGGGCAACGCGATACGCCTCGGTCGCCCACTGGCCGAGGTCGATCATCTTGCAGCGCTCGCTGCAGAACGGGCGGAAGCGGTTCCCGCTGCTCCAGGCGACTTGCTTCCCGCAGCGCGGGCAGGGGACGGCGCGGGACGAGGCCATGCGACTACAGGTTGCAGAAGGTCAACTCGAAGCCGATGTCGGACTCGGCGGTACGCGGGCGGGGATCGTCGCCCCCCTGGGTCAGGAAGCGGATGTTCAGCACGTACTTGTTCGCGCTCATCTCGGGCACGCACGTCAGCGCGTCGTCGAGGCGCACGCGCAGCATCTGCGCGGTCTTGCCGCCCAGCATCTGCTGGTAGGTTCCCTGCGGGGCGACGAAATCCGCGGGCTTGCCCGATTCGCGCAGGATCTTCAGGATGATCGCGGAGCCGTCGCGCAACGGGTGCAGCGGGCTCGTCCATTCGGCCAGTTGCCGGCCTCGCTCTTCAGAGGGCTTGTGCAGCCAGTAGTGGTAGGACGGCAGGTCGAACTGGCAGGCGCCGCCCGGGATTCCGGTGCGCTGCTTGATCGACATCAGCCACTCGTTTTCGCGCAGGTACTGGCCGATCCGCCCGGTCATTCCGAACAGAGCCGTGGCGGCCTGCTCCATGTCGGCAAGCACCTGGTTCAGGGCGTCCTCGGAGATCTCGGGGTTGTTGCGGTACGCGCGCAGCACCTGCTTCTGGCGCTCCAGTTCCTGCAGGAGATCGGATTTCAGGTCCGCGCGGCTCGCGACCTCCATGATCTCGAAGAGGGTCAGCAAAGCGACGTGATGGTCCGCGGGCCCCGGCTGGCGGATGAAATGGCCCGAGCGCCCGAACAGATCCTCCAGGCGCAGGAGGGTCCGGATACGTTCGTTGAGCGGGTACTCGTAGGTGATCACGACCGCGCCGTTGTCAGCCCCGGCTCGCGCCAGGGGGAAAGCGGAAATTCCTTGAATTTTGAGGCAATTGCCGCCGGCAGGCAATCTTCCGGTCGAACCTCGGGCCGGTTCATGCGATTGCCCCTTCGCGGGCGAGCGAAAGGTAGCGCAGGTGCAGCGCGCGAACGTCACGCGCTTCATTCACGATGTGGTACAGCCACTTGGCGGCGCAGCCAGCGCTGTCGCTGATTCGGCTTGCCGACACTGAGCCTGTGCTCGACCCGCCAGCAGTTCCGGGTTGTTGGGAAACAGTTCCAGCGCCTTGCGAGGCCAGTAGCCCGGACGCCACTCGCACGGCTGGCTAAAGTTTCAATTTGCAGAAGATGCTCAGACATGT
>JANNWA010000109.1:0-7439 GCA_031408275.1 Pseudomonadota bacterium | reverse complement strand
ATCGCGTGCTGGTCCCCTGGCTGCGCGGGTTCGGTCCGACGCGATTCCTTGACGCGAACACCCCGCGTTCCGGCCAGCAGGCTGCGCTGGGCGCGGACCTGCGCGATTTTCTGGATGCGCTGGGCATCGATCGCGCGCTGCTCGCGGGCTACGACTGGGGCGGCCGGGCGGCCTGTGTCACCGCGGCATTGTGGCCGGAGCGCGTGCGGGGGCTCGTCACGATCAACGGCTACAACATCCAGAACATCCCCGCCTCCGGCCAACCCGCTGACCCCGCGCAGGAGCACCGCCACTGGTACCAGTGGTATTTCCATACCGAACGTGGGCGTGCGGGCCTTGCGCGGAACCGAAACGGAATCGCGCGCCTCTTGTGGCAGCTGTGGTCGCCGAACTGGGCGTTCGAAGACGCCACCTTCGCGGCGACGGCCGCGAGCTTCGACACTCCGGACTTCGTCGACGTGACGATCCAGTCGTATCGCCATCGCTATGGCAATGCGCCGGGCGACCCTGCGTACGACGAGTTGGAAAAGCGCCTCGAGGCGCAGCCCTTAATCGGCGTGCCGGCGATCGTGCTGCACGGCGAATGCGACGGGGTGGGCCCGGCAGTGCAATCGGAGGGCGCGGCGCGCCACTTTGGCGGGCGGTACGAGCGGAAGGTGATTCCGGTTGCGGGACATTTCCTGCCGCGCGAATCGCCGCAGGCGGTGGTCGAGGCGGTGCACGCATTGTCGATTGGCACGGGCTGATCGGCCGGTCGACGCAAAGCCTCGCGATCCGGCGTCGGTAATGACCGCGGATAAAAGTCTCAGAACCCGATCGACAGCAGCGCCCAGCCCGCGATCAGCGTGCCGGCGAGCGCCCCGCCGTAGCAGAACAGCTTCGCCACCGCGCCGGTATGGATGCCGATGTCGTGCAGGCTGTGGAAGATACGGTGCACGCCGTGCCACAGGAACAGCGACACGAACGCGAACAGGCACGCCTTGCCGAACCAGTGCTGCGCAAACGCATGCGCGTGCGCATAGCTCATGAGGTCCGGCGGCACGAGAATCGCCAGTGGCACGGCGATGCCGGTGATGAACACCAGCGCGGGCCCGGCAAGCGCGGAGAGCATGCCGCCTGCACCGAACATCGACCAGAAGATCGGGGCGTTCGAGCGCTTCATGACGCCACCTTCATGGCGGCAATGACAAGCGCGAGGCACACCACCGCGGCCGCGGCGAGGCCCGTGCCCGTAACCACGGCCGGGCTCAGGCGCTTGCCGTTCGGGAGGATCAGCGGCATGGTCTTCGGCATGATGTTGAACCAGCTCCAGGTGTGGTAGAGGAACACCGCCAGCAGCACCAGGTGGAGCGCAATCGACGCCGGGCTCTTCAGCGCCTGCAGCCAGCCTTCGTAAGCGGCCTGGCCCTGGCCGAGGCGCACTACCCCGACGAGCAGCACCAGCGCGTAGAGGACCACGAGCACCGCGGTGGCTTCGCGCGCCATGTAACGCACGAAGAACGGGTCCCTGCGCCACCAGCCGTCCATGGGGCGCATATATGTCCGGCGCGCACTCATTTCGCACCTCCCTTGGGGGTCACGAACCGCAGGAAGAAGTCCATCGCGCTCGCGGTCTTGTTCTGGTTCACCGCGTTGGCCGGGTCCACCCCTTTGGGGCAGACCTCCGAGCAATAGCCCACTGCTGTGCAGCCCCACACGCCTTCCTCGGAATGCACCAGCTCCATGCGCGATTCCTTCGCGCCGTCGCGCGAATCGGCGTTATAGCGGTGCAGCAACGCGAGGATCCCCGGCCCGGTGAACTTCGAGTCGAGCCCGTACTGCGGGCAGGCCGCGTAGCACAGCATGCAGTTGATGCAGCCGCTGAACTGCAGGAACTGCTCGAGCTGCGCCGGGGTCTGCAGGTACTCGCCCTGTTCGAGGGTACGCGGTTCCTTCGGCACGATGTAGGGCTGGATGCTCTCCAGCTTGCCGATGAAGTCGCGCACATCGGTCACGAGGTCGCGCTCGATGGGGAAGTGCGCGAGCGCCTCCACCCGGATCTTGCCGGGGTAGTACTCGCGCAGGAAGGTCTTGCACGACATCTTCGGCACGCCGCCGATCATCATCCCGCAGCTGCCGCAGATGGCCATCCGGCAGGACCAGCGGAAGCTCAGCGTCCCGTCGAGGTAGTCCTTGATGTACTGCAGGCCCTGCAGCACCGACATGTCGTCGGTGAACGGAACTTTGTAGCTTTGCAAGACCGGCTCGCTCTCCTGCTCCGGGCGATAGCGCAGGACCTCGATTTCTATTTCGCGCTGGGTTTGGGTCAGAGCGTTCTCAGCCATGGCCGGCTCCCTTCGCTTTGCGTTCCGCTTCGGCTTTCTCGCCCGCGGCCCCGTAGGCGCGGGTGCCCGGCTGCGACTTGGTGATCTTGACCTCCCCATAGGCGATGCGCGGCGCGCCGCCCGGCGTGTAGTGGGCCAGCGTGTGCCTGAGGAAATTCACGTCGTCGCGCGCCTCAAAACCGTCCAGGCGCTGGTGCGAGCCGCGCGACTCCTTGCGGTTGAGCGCCGAGTAGGCCATGACCTGCGCTACCTCAAGGAGATACCCGAGTTCTATGGCCAGCAGCCAGTCGGTGTTCCAGGCTTTCGAACGATCGTCGATCCTGAGGTTCAGGTAGCGCGCCTTGAGTTCGTCGATCTTGTCGCAGGTGGCCTGCATCTCGGCGCCCGTCCGGTAGATGCCGCACCCGTCTTCCATGCTCTTCGCCATTTCGGTGCGCAGCACCGCCATGCGCTCGGTGCCGCCGCTGCCGGTGACGATGGCGAGCGCCCTCTGCCGCGCGGCCTCGGCCTGCTTGTCCAGCGTGGCAGGGTTGCCGAACGCAACCGACTTTGCAAACGCCGCCGCCTCGAGGCCGGCCACTTTGCCGAACACGATCAGTTCGGTGAGCGAGTTGGAGCCCAGGCGGTTCGCGCCATGGATCCCGACGCTCGAGCATTCGCCGACCGAATACAGGCCGGGGAGGGACGAAGCTGTCCTGCCATCAGCGAGTATTCCGCCCATCGTGTAGTGCACGGCCGGCAGCACTGGAATCGGGGCGTGCGCCGGGTCGACGCCGAGGAATTCCTCGGCCAGTTCGTAGATCTGCGGCAGGCGTTCGCGCAGCTTTTTCTCGCCCAGGTGCCTGAGGTCGAGGTGCACGGCCGCCCCGTGCACGCCCTCGATGGTGCGGCCCTTTTTCTTCTCGTGCCAGAAGGCCTGGCTGAGCCGGTCGCGCGGCCCGAGTTCCATGGCCTTGTTGCGCGGCGTGGGCTCGGCGGGGCCGAGGCCGTAGTCCTGCAGGTAGCGGTAGCCGTCCTTGTTGATCAGGAACCCCCCTTCGCCGCGGCAGGCCTCGGTGAAGAGGAGCCCCGTGCCCGGCATGCAGGTCGGGTGGTATTGCACGAATTCCATGTCGCGCAGCGGCACGCCGTGGCGGTAGGCCAGCGCCATCCCGTCGCCCGTCACGATGCCCCCGTTGGTGTTCTCGCGGAACACGCGTCCCGCGCCGCCGGTGGCGATGATCACCGCCTTGGCCTGGATCAGCGTGAAATCGCCCGTGGCGATGTCGATCGCCACCACGCCCTGCGCGCGGCCGTCCTCGACCACGAGGTCGACGCAGAAGTGCTCGTCGAAGCGCTTGATGGAGGGGTACTTGATCGAGGTCTGGAACAGCGTGTGCAGCATGTGAAAGCCGGTCTTGTCGGCTGCGAACCAGGTGCGCTCGATCTTCATGCCGCCGAAGGCGCGCACGTTGGCGTGCCCATCCTCCTTGCGGCTCCACGGGCAGCCCCAGTGCTCCATCTGCACCATTTCCTCATGGGCGTGCGCGACGAAATACTCGACCACGTCCTGCTCGCAGAGCCAGTCCCCGCCGCCGACCGTGTCGTTGAAATGGTGCTCCAGGGTGTCGTCGGGCCGGGTCACGGCGGCCGCTCCACCCTCGGCCGCCACTGTGTGGCTGCGCATGGGGTAGACCTTGGAGACCAGGGCGACCACCAGCGAGGGATCGGCCTCGGCCACCGCGATGGCTGCGCGCAGGCCGCCACCGCCGGCGCCAACGATCGCTACGTCGGCCTTGAATATGTCCACTTCGGTTTCCCCATAGAGTTCGCCCAACATAAGCCTGGCTTTGCGGATCGGGTTGATCCACGTCAAAAGCGCCCCCGATGCTAGACTGGGACGCCCATAGACGGAGCGGCACATGAAAAGAGCGTTAAAGGCAATTGCCTGGGTCTCCGGCCTGCTGTTGCTCCTGCTCGGGGTCGCGTTCGGCCTGTGGGCCGGGATCAACGCGTTCGACGAAGAACTGTCGCCGGAATCGAAGAAGCTGCTCGCCAGGGAGGGAGCCGCGCTCAAGGACGAGGACAACGCCTACTACGCGCTTTGGGGCATGACGGCGGCCGAGGGCGCCGACCCGCATGCGGTCGGCAAGCGGGTTTCGGTCGCTTTGGCGGCCAAGCAGGCCGGCTCGGACGTCGCGGCGCCGGGTTCGGGTTACGACGCCGAGATCAAGAAGTTGAAGCCTTCTCCGGAGATCGCCAAGCTGTGCGACTGGGTGAAGGAGGACTGCTACGCCAAGCTGGCCGCCGCCGTGGACCGCGCGGATCCGTTCGTGCAGGAAAACGCCACGCTGCTTGGGCGGTACGCGGCGCTGGGACGCTACAAGGGGTACTCCGACCCTTTGACACCCGGCATCGCGAGCGCGTTCCCGCCGTTCCAGGACGTCAGCAACCTGGCGACGCTGGATCTGCTTGCGGCCATTGCGCAGGCCAAGCGCGGCGACGCAGTGGCCGGACTCAAGCGGATCGGGTCCGGCATCCCGGCCGCCCGGATGTTCCTTGCATCGTCCGACCAGTTGGTGCCCAAGGTGGTCTTCGTGAACGTCCTGCATCGCCACGCCGTGGTTGTCGCCGGCCTCGCTGCGGACTTTCCCGACGCGGTCGCGGCCGAGCAGGCGCAGATCGCCAAGTGGCTGGCGCCGCTTACGCCGGAGGAGCGCAGCATTGCGCCCGTGTTCCGCTATGAATTCGAGGCTCTGCACAACTTCTTCGCCGACCTGACCAGGGACTCGCGGTCCTGGGCGGTGCTCGGGGAGTCGAGCAATACCCCCGAGTGGGTCAAGATGCGCTTCATCCAGCCGAACGCGAGCACCAACATGCTGGCGGTGATGATGTCGGACGAGAAGGGCCTCACCGCGCTGCCGGCGGACAGGTTGCTCGCGGAGCTGCCGGCGCTCGAGCAGCGGCGCGCCGCGCGGAAAGCGTCGCACGAAGGTTTTTCCGTGCGCAACCCGGTGGGGCGCAGGTTTGTGGAAGACACAGCCGCGGACTACACGCAGTACGTTCTGCGCATGCACGACCTCGACGCGCACCTCAGGCTCACGGCGCTCGCAGTCGAGATACGCGCGCGCAAGCTCGAGTCGGGTGCCATTGCGGCGTTCGTGGCGGCTGCGGTCGCGCCGGCGGTCGATCCCTACACGGGCAAGCCCTTCAAGTGGGACGCCGAAAAGCGCGAACTCAGCACTTCCTCGCAGGCGAAGGGCCAGCGCTATGCCCGCGGCGGGCGGTTCGTGGTCAGTTTCTGAACGGACCGCTTCAGCCGGGCGAAACGCGGTAACGCAGCACGTCCCCGCGGCCCTCCGCATCGGTGAAATCCTCGGCGAGGGCGATGGTCCCGTCGCCGTGCAGTTCCACCTCGCCGCTGCAGTTCATCGCCTGCGCGGACCCGTCGAGACGCAGCGACGTGCCCGTGCGGCTGAGGTTCTTCAGGCGCGGCGCGGCGCCCGCCGGCCACGCGATCTGCACGTGGGAGCGCGACACGAACTTCGAGCCGAGGACGATCGAATTTTCCTGCGAGCGGCCGATCACGATCTCGGCGACGCCCGGCGTGAAGCGATACTCCTTGCCACCGTGGCTGAGAACGAGGGTGGGCTTGGGCGCACGAGCCGGCGCGGGCTTCGCGGCCTGCGGCGAAGGCCGGGCCTGCGGCCCCACGGCGCACCCCATGACCCGGTCGACGGATACCGCATCGGCGATCGGGTACTCGTGCTCGCGCAGCGCCGCGAGGCAGGCCTGGAGCTCCTCGGGCCGCGGGGCAAGCTGGCGCAGGTCCTCGAGCAGCGATTCCTCGAGGTTCTTGCGGAAGAAGCGCGTCGGCGCGGTGCGCGTCAGCCGGCTGGCCCAGGCCAGCCCGCCGAAGAAGGCCAGGATGACGCCCCAGCCGATCCACGGGTCGGCGGACCTGGGCAGCGGCAGCAGGTTGGCGAGGTTGGCGAACACGAACGGCACCACGACGCTGCCGAGCAGCGCCAGCACCACCGGCAGGTCGTAACGCGAACCGCTGATCTGGCGCTGCAGGAGGTTCTGGTTGTAGCGCACGAAGGGCTCGCGCACCTCGTTCATCCGCCGCCAGGCGGAAAGCGCAGCGTCGTTGCCGGCCAGCAGCTTGGGGTTGGTCTTCCTGACCAGCGCGACCAGGTCGGCGTCCTTGTCCTGCTCGAGGGCCGGGTAGTCGGTGATCTCGACGCCGAATCGCAGCTCGCACTTGCGGCACACCCCGTCGTAACCGAGCAGGCGGCCCTGGCCGAACGGAAGGTAGTAAAGGTGCGAGGTCCGGCCGACGCGCAGGATCTTTACCGCGCGCACGTCCCGGCACGTCGCGCAGTATTCCGCGACGTAGCCCAGCTTTTTCTCGGTGTTCTGCTCTCCCCAGATCAGGAACACGATCCGTCCCCCCCACGATTCATTGTCGAGATTAGCACGCAGGCCCCGGGTCAGGCGTCAGTGAACGGCCCGATGTTGGCGCGCGCAAAGGCGGGCCGGGCCTGGATGGCGGCCCACCATTCGGCGACGCGGGGGTGGCTGGAGGGCGTCACCTGGTCGGGTGCGATCTCTTCCTCGATGCGCTTCACGAAAGGCACCACGGCGATGTCCGCGATCGAATAGCGCTTGCCGGCCAGCCAGGCGGTTTCGTTCAGCGCGGTTTCCATGCGGTCCAGCAGTTCGACCAGCTTGGCGCGCGCACCCGCGCGCTCCTCCTCGGTATAGGGCCGGCGCGCGACGCGCCGCCACGTCTCCTGCCGTTCCTTGCTCGGGATCTTCCTCACGTGTTCCTCGAGCTCCGCGTCGGTCCACTTTTCGGCGACCTTCTGCAAATCGTGGCGCCAGTTGAAGATGATCAGGTTGTGGATCCGCTCATCCACGTGCCGGACCCAGTTGCGCATCGAGGCCCGGTCGTAGGGGTTGTCCGGGGAGAGCGGCGGTTCGGGAAAGACTTCGTCGAGGTATTCGCAGATCGTTCCGCTTTCGTACAGCGGCCGGCCGTCGTGGATCAGCGCGGGGATCACCCCGTTGGGGTTGATCTTCAGGTATTCGGGCGAATGGTGTTCCATCTTCGCCAGGTCGACGACGTGTCCC
>JANNWA010000108.1:0-5392 GCA_031408275.1 Pseudomonadota bacterium | reverse complement strand
GTCGCGATGTCGATGCCGCAGGTGCATATCGTCGCCTACTGCGGCGACCTGGGCTACGGCGCGGCGCGCGGCGCGGAGATGCTCTCGGTGATGCTCGGCTTCGGCATCGTCAGCCGCCTCGCCTCGGGCTGGATCTGCGACCGCATCGGCGGCCTGCGCACGCTGCTGCTCGGATCCGGGCTGCAGGGCGTGGCGCTCATGCTGTTCCTGCCCTTCGACAGCCTTGCCTCGCTCTACATCGTGTCGGCGATGTTCGGCTTGTTCCAGGGCGGCATCGTGCCCTCGTACACGCTGATCGTGCGCGAGTACTTCCGCCCCGCCGATGCGGGCAGCCGCACCGGCGTGGTACTGCTCGCGGCCCTCTTCGGCATGGGTGCTGGCGGATGGCTGGGCGGATGGATCTTCGACCTCACCGGGTCATACCGCAACGCGTTCGCTTTCGGCGTGATCGCCAACGTGGTGAACATCGCGATCGTCGCCTGGCTCATCGTGCGCGCAGGCCCGCGGCGCAAGCCCGCAGCCGTCCTCGCACCGGCGTAATCCCGCGTCAGGCCTTGGGCGCGGGGGCGGCCGGCCTGTCCGGCCGCCAGGCCTCCACGCAGCGGTACTCCGCCGCCTGCAGGCCTTCCGCGCGCGGCTGGCCGAACGCGATCCAGCCGTGGCCCATGAGCGTGACTTCCTCGTGGTGGACCTTCATCTCGGCCTTGCCTTCGAAGGTCACGAAAGTGCCGTTGGAACTGTGGTCGATCAGCACGAAGTGGTCGCGCCGCCGCTCGATCATGCAGTGCGCCCGCGACACCTTGGCGTTGTGGATGGTGAAGTCGGCCTCGTGGTCGCGCCCGAAGGTGACCTTGCGGCGCTGCGGCCCCATCTCGACGCGCTTGCCCTCCACGTCCAGTTCCAGCAGGGCGCTGCCGGCCGACGAGGTGGCCGGCTGGGTGACGATCGAGGTCATCTCCTCGGTGGCGGTCTGCCACACGATCTCGATCAGGTCCACCTCCTGCTCCTTGCCCTTCACCGGGATGGAGAAGAGCTTCCTCAGGTTGGGCGTGTAGATGTTCGACAGGTGCAAGGCGGTGTCCTTGTCGGTGATGATCTGGCCCTTGGAGGCGAGATCGCACAAGCGCGAGGCCAGGTTCACGGTGTCGCCGAACACGTCGTTGTCCCGCTCGACCACGGAGCCGAAGTGGAACCCGATGCGCACCCCGAGGCGCACGCCCACGGCAGGCCCGAGCCTGTCCACGCGGAACTGCATCTCGGCGGCCGCGGCCGCCGCGTCGTCGGCGCTCTTGAACACCGCCATCACCGCGTCGCCGATGGTCTTGACCACGCGGCCGTGAACCTCGGTGGTGCAGGCGGACATGGTCGCGAGGCAACTCCCGACCAGCGCGAAAGCGCGCTCGTCACCCAGAACCTCGTACAGGGCGGTGCTGCCGGCTACGTCTGCGAACAGGACTGCGCAATCCATGGCGGCCTCCGGTCGTCCAAACCATTGTCCGCCGGCCGGCAAACGGGGGGTTGATCCTCGTCAAGGTTGGGTTTTCCGCCTCGCGCGACTCCGATCATTCCCCACGGCCGGGCGCATAAGGACTACAGTAGATACCGGCAGCAAGACCTCTGGGAGGGGACATGCACGAAATCAAGACCGGCCCGGCCAGGCCTTCGTTCTGGTGCGGGATTCTGACCGCCGAAAAGCAATCGGCAACGCCGACGCAGGCGCGCACGGTGCGCGGGCCCTACACGGCATTCAACCTTGCGAACTCGCAGCGCGAAAAAAGCGGCCGTCCGGCCGGAGAGGGGACGACCGATGGCGAAGGCCGCGAAGAAATCTAAACCGGCCCTGCCGAAGGAGTCCTCCAGCGCGTACTTCGCCCGGATCCGCCCGAAATTCCTCGACTGGAATCCGCCCACCCCGGACGAGATCCTCGCCGAGGCGCAAAAGCGGCGCGACGACCGGGACGCGGAACTGAAGAAAGTCACGGCGCTCGAAAAAGCCAAGCTGGCGGAAAAGAAGTCGGGGAAGAAGAAGCCGACTGCCGCGTGACCGCGGATACGGCGCGGGTACGAAATAGCGAACTGCGGCGCACCTCGCCTCCCCTGGCAGGGGGATTCCGGCAATAATCCCGGCATGATCACGCTCGGCAGCGACATTGGCGGCACGTTCACGGACTTCGTCGAAGTGGACGAAGCAAGCGGCCGCGTCGAGGTCTACAAGTGTCTCACCACGCCGGACGACCCTTCGCGCGCGATCGAGGAGGGAGTGAAGGAACTCACCGCACGCCAGGGCCGCAGCGCGGCCGCGATCGACGCCATGGTCCATGGCACCACGCTCGTCATCAACGCGGTGATCGAGAGAAAAGGCGCGCAGACCGGGCTCATCACCACGCGCGGCTTTCGCGACGTGCTCGAAATCGGCCGCGAAAAGCGCTTTGACGCCTACGACCTGCAGATCGAGTTCCCGGCGCCCCTCGTGCCGCGCGACATGCGCATGGAGATCGAAGAGCGGATGCACGCGACGGGCGCCGTACTCACACCGCTTGACGACGCAAGCGTGCGCACGGCGGCGCGGACGCTGCTGGCCGGCGGGTGCGAGTCCTTTGCGGTGTGCCTCCTGCACTCCTACCGCAACCCGGCGCACGAGCGCCGCGTGCGCGAAATCCTCCACGAAGCCGCGCCCGGCATCCCGGTGACCCTGTCCTCGGACGTCCTCCCGGAAATGAAGGAGTACGAACGCACCACCACCACCGTGCTCAACGCCTACGCCAAGCCGGTGACCTCGCGGTATCTCACGAAGCTCGAGGAGCGCGTGCGCGGCCGCGGCTTCACGGGCGAGTTGCTGCTGATGCAGTCGAGCGGCGGCATCAATTCGGTTGAGTTCGCGCGCGAATTCCCGGTGCAGATCATCGAGTCGGGGCCCGCGGCCGGCACGCTCGGCGCGGCGCATTTCGCGCAGCTCGCCAAGCTCAGCAAGGTGCTGGCCTTCGACATGGGCGGCACGACCGCCAAGCTCGCCCTGGTCGAGGACGGCCGGGCGATCCGCACCAACGATTTCGAGGTCGCGCATGTGCACCGCTTCAAGCGCGGCAGCGGCATCCCGGTGCGCATCCCGGTGGTGGACCTGATCGAGATCGGCGCGGGCGGCGGCAGCATCGCGCGGCTCACGCGCGTGGGCACGCTGCAGGTGGGGCCGGAGAGCTCCTCCGCCGTGCCCGGCCCGGCCTGCTACGCGCAGGGCGGCACCGAGCCCACGGTGTCGGACGCCGACCTCGTGCTCGGCTACCTCGACGCGGACCATTTCCTCGGCGGGCGCATGAAGCTCGACAAGGCGGCGGCCGTCAGCGCGATCAAGCTTCGGCTGGCCGAGCCGCTCGGCATTTCGGTCGAGGAGGCCGCGTTCGGCATCCACGCCATCGTCAACGAGAACATGGCCTCGGCGGCCAAGTCCTACGTGAGCGAGAAAGGCGAAAGCCCCAAGTCCTGCGCGCTGGTGGGCTTCGGCGGCGCGGGGCCGGTGCACACCTGCGACCTCGCGGCGCGCCTGGGCATCGAGACGGTGCTGATCCCGCCGCGCGCGGGCGTTGCCGCGGCCTTCGGCATGATCGTGGCGCCCGTCACCTACGACGCCGTGCGCTCGTACAGGATGCTCTACAAGGACCTCACGCCCGCCCTGCTCGGCCGTGTCCATGCGGAGATGGCGGCCGAATGCGCCGCTCGCCTGCCCAAGACTGTGAACCCCGCGGAAGTCCGCCACGAATACAGCGTGGACATGCGCTACCTCGGGCAGGGCTACGACGTGAATGCGGCCTTCACGCTGGGCGGGGGGCCGGAGAAGGCGATCGCCGAAATCCGCACTTCGTTCGAGCGCATCTACCTCAAGCTGTACGGGCGGATCTTCGCGGACCTGCCGCTCGAGATCATGAGCTTCCGCCTGTCGGCGAGCGCCAGCCGGCACGTGGCGGACGTGGGCCGCGGCAATGCCCCGGCGCAGGGCGACGGCAAGACCGGCACGCGCCGCGCGTTCTGCCCGAAGCAGCGCGAGTTCGTGGAGTTCGCAGTGCACCGCAGGGATCGCATCGGCACCGGCGTGGAGTTCCCCGGCCCGGCCATCGTCGAGGAGAACGAGTCCACGACGGTCGTGCCGAGCGGAGCGCGGGTGCACGTGGATGCACATGGCAGCCTGATCATCAGGCTCGCGAAGTAACCACGGAGGCCGGCATGAACGACATGACCCAGCAGGCAATCGACCCCATCACGCTGGAGATGCTGTGGCGGCGGCTCGTTTCCATCGTGGGCGAACTGGGCTCGACCCTGCGGCGGACTTCGTTTTCCACGGTGGTGCGCGATATCGGCGACTACGGCTGCGGTATCTTCGACGCCGAGGCGCGACTCCTCGCGCAGACGCCGGACAGCACGCCCGGGCTGTGTGGGCCGCTCGGCTCGATGCTGCGGCACATGCTGCAGGCGCACCCTCCGGCCACGCTCGAGGACGGCGACGTCATCATCGGCAACAACCCGTGGAAGGCGAGCGGCCACCACAACGACATCAGCATCATGACGCCGACCTTCCACAAGGGCCGGCTGATCGGCTTTGTGGTGACCTGCTGCCACCACGTGGACATCGGCGGGCGCCGCGCCACGACGGAAAGCCGCGACAACTTCGAGGAAGGCCTGCGCATCCCGACGCTCAAGTTCTACCGCAAGGGCGAACCCAATCGCGACGTGTTCGCCTTCATCGAGCAGAACATCCGCTCGCACGAGACCGTCATGGGCGACCTGGGCGCGCAGGTCTCGGCCTGCCACGTGGGCTGCGAGCGCATGCAGGAGATCTGCACCGAGATGGCCTGGCCCAGCCTGCAGGGCCTCGCCAACGAGATCGTGTCGCGCAGCGAGGCCGTGACCCGCGCCGAGATCGCCAAGCTGCCCAAGGGCACCTGGCGCAACGAGATGGTGACGGACGGCTATGACGCGCCGATCAAGCTCGTGGGCTCCGTCACAGTCTCAGATAGCGGCATCCATGTCGACTACACCGGCACCGACCCGCAGACGCGGCGCGGCATCAACGTGCCGCTGTCTTACACGACGGCCTACACCGTGTTCGGGCTCGGCTGCATCGTTGCGGCGCGCATTCCCAACAATGCGGGGTCGTTGGCGCCGTTGACCGTGTCGGCACCCGAGCGCTGCATCCTGAACGCGCAGAAACCCGCCGCCGTCGCCATCCGCCACATCCTTGGCCAGATGCTGCCGGACGTCGTGTTCGGTTGCCTTGCGCAAGCCATCCCCGATCGCGTGCCCGCCGAGGGCACATCGTGTCTGTGGAACCTGAACGTGCGCGGGCAGCTGAAAGGCGGAACGGGCGGCAACTACGGCTTCACCATGACGGTCACGTCGAATG
>JANNWA010000107.1:0-4784 GCA_031408275.1 Pseudomonadota bacterium | reverse complement strand
GGGTTGGCCTTCGCGTACGCAACCAGCTCCTTCACGTCCTTCGCCGGGACCGAGGCGTTTACCGCGAGCACGAAGGGCGTGGCGGCAAAACGGTTGAACATCATGAGGTCGTCGAGCGTGTACGGAATCGATTTCTGCAGGTACGGCAGCGACACCGCGGTCATCGCGGCCACGATGATCATCGTGTGCCCGTCCGGCGCGGACTTGGCCACCGCATCGGTGCCGATCGCCGTCCCGGCGCCGGGCTTGTTCTCGACGATCACCGTGCCGCCAAGCGCCGCGCCCAGCCGGTCGGTCAGCATGCGCGCGACGAAGTCGGAGGGGCCGCCTGGCGGGAAAGGGACGATGACCTTCACCGGTTTGCCGGGGAATGCAGCAGGCTGGGCAATCGCGGCGGACGACAGCAGTGCGGCAATGATTGCGAGGGTGAGGTACAGGCGTTTCATGAGCGTTCTCCGGTACTTGGGCAAGTGCACGACTTTATCCTGTCGCAATTGACCTGAATCAAAGTTTCACAGGCCGTGGCGCGCAGACTGCAAGCTTGGATAGAAGACTGCATTCAATGGACCCCGCACCCGAGGCGCAGGCGGCTGCGCTGCCGCATTGGAAACTGCGCGAACGCAGCCTGCTGCCCATCGTCCAGGGCGGCATGGGGGTGGGCATCTCGGCCCACAGCCTCGCGGGCAGCGTTGCAAAGCTCGGCGCATTAGGCACGATCTCCAGCGTCGACCTGCGCCACCACCATCCGGATCTGCTCGAACTTGCCAAAGGATTGAATGCGGGCTGCCCCGACAAGGACCAACTCGACAAACTGAACCTCATCGCGCTGGATCGCGAGATCCGCACGGCGCTGGAACTCTCCGGCGGTCACGGTGCAATCGCGGTGAACGTGATGAAGGCCGTCTCCCAGTACGCCGCTTACGTGAGGCAGAGCTGCGAGAGCGGCGCGCACGCCATCGTGATGGGCGCCGGCCTGCCGTTCGACCTGCCGGAACTCACGCAGGACTTCCCGGACGTGGCCCTCGTGCCGATCCTGTCGGACGTGCGCGGCGTGAACATCGTCCTCAAGAAATGGATGCGCAAGAAGCGCGTTCCCGACGCGATCGTGATCGAGCATCCGCGCTACGCGGGCGGCCACCTGGGTGCGACGCGCCCGGAGGAAATCAACGACCCGCGCTTTGACTTCGAACCGGTGCTGGCGGGGGTTCTCGGTTTGTTCGCCGAACTCGGCTTGGAGCGCGAGAAGATCCCGCTGGTCGTTGCGGGCGGCATCCACACCCATGGGCAGGTGCGCGCGTTGCTGGGGCTGGGCGCCTCCGCGGTCCAGGTCGGCACGCCGTTTGCAGTCACCGTCGAAGGCGACGCGCACATCAATTTCAAGCATGTACTCGCGGATGCGAAGCCCGAGGACATCGTGACCTTCATGAGCGTCGCGGGACTGCCGGCGCGCGCTGTGAAGACCTTCTGGCTCGCCAATTACCTCAAGCGCGAAAAGGCCCTGCAGGCCCACGCCAAGGCCGACCCGCGGCGCTGCGTGCCGGGACTCAACTGCCTGTCCGTCTGCGGGCTGCGCGACGGCATCAGCAGCATCGGCCAGTTCTGCATCGACACGCGCCTCGCCTACGCGCTGAAAGGGGACGTGAAGAAAGGCCTGTTCTTCAGGGGCAGCGAGCCCCTGCCCTTCGGCAACGAGATCCGGCCGGTCGCGGAACTCGTCGATTACCTCATGACCGGGCGCATGCCCGCAGCGTCGCCTGCGGGAGAAGAGGGGCGGCCGGCCCCGTCTCATAGTCAAAATGCATTGATCTGATCCAAACAATAAACTTCCTTGTCGAACGGGTCGGCAGGAGAATTCGCTCGCTGTCACACCACACAAAGGAGAGAACCATGCCTACCGAAGCCAAGTGCCCGTTCCCGGGCAGCGCCCGCAGCAACGCAGTGGCCGGAGCCCGGACGAACGCAGACTGGTGGCCCAACCAGCTGAACCTGAACATCCTGCACCAGCACTCCTCGCTGTCCAACCCCATGGGCGCGGCGTTCAACTACGCAGAGGAGTTCAAGAGCCTCGACCTGGAAGCCGTGATCAGGGACCTCCATGCCCTGATGACGGACTCGCAGGACTGGTGGCCCGCGGACTACGGCCACTACGGGCCGTTCTTCATCCGCATGGCGTGGCACAGCGCAGGCACGTACCGGATTGCCGACGGCCGCGGCGGCGCGGGATTCGGCACACAGCGATTTGCGCCCCTCAACAGCTGGCCGGACAACGTGAGCCTCGACAAGGCGCGTCGCCTGATCTGGCCGATCAAGCAGAAACACGGCCGCAAGATCTCGTGGGCCGACCTGATCGTTCTTGCCGGCAATGTCGCCCTGGATTCAATGGGGCTCAAGACCTTCGGCTTCGCCGGTGGACGCGAGGACGTCTGGGAGCCCGGACAGGACATCAACTGGGGACCCGAAGCGGAGTGGCTGGGCGACAAGCGCTATACCGGTGACCGTGAACTCGCGAATCCCCTGGGTGCCGTCCAAATGGGCCTGATCTACGTGAACCCGGAAGGGCCGAACGGCAATCCGGACCCGGTGGCGTCGGCATGCGACATCCGCGAGACCTTCGCCCGCATGGCGATGGATGACGAAGAGACCGTGGCCCTCGTTGCCGGCGGGCACACCTTCGGCAAGTGCCACGGCGCCGCCGAACCTGGCAAATATGTCGGTCTCGAGCCTGAGGGCGCCGGCATCGAGGATCAGGGTTTCGGCTGGAAGAACAGCTTCGGCAGCGGCAAAGGCGCCGATGCGATCAGCAGCGGGATAGAGGGCGCGTGGACGACCAACCCGATCCGGTGGGACAACGACTACTTCGACATACTGTTCAAGTACGAGTGGGAACTGACCAAGGGTCCCGGCGGTGCGCACCAGTGGGCCCCGAAGGGCGACGCAGGAGCGGGCACCGTGCCGGATGCCCATGACTCTTCGAAGCGCCACGCCCCGATGATGACCACGGCGGACCTCGCCCTGCGGTTGGACCCAGCCTACGAGAAGATATCGAGGCGCTTCCACGCGAACCCGAAGGAGTTCGCGGACGCCTTCGCCAGGGCCTGGTACAAGCTGACGCACCGGGACATGGGGCCCATCACGCGGTATCTGGGCCCGCTCGTGCCCAGGGAGGAGCTGATCTGGCAGGATCCCGTCCCCTCGGTGGACCATGCGCTGGTCGGGGAGCAGGACATCGCCGCCCTGACGGCCAAGGTTCTCGCATCGGGGCTGTCCATCTCGCAACTGGTCGCGACGGCTTGGGCATCGGCCGCAACCTTCCGCGGCAGCGACAAGCGCGGCGGCGCGAACGGGGCGCGCATCCGCCTCGCGCCGCAGAAG
Source organism: Pseudomonadota bacterium (assembly GCA_031408275.1). Taxonomy (GTDB): domain Bacteria; phylum Pseudomonadota; class Gammaproteobacteria; order Burkholderiales; family SG8-39; genus SZAS-79. Next base: position 1,412 of record JANNWA010000107.1, on the reverse strand, counting down.
GACTGGGAAGCCAACCAGCCGGCCGAACTGGCGAAGGTCCTGGAGAAGCTGGAAACGATCCGCAAGGAGTTCAATGGCGAGCAATCGGGCGGCAAGAGGGTCTCCCTTGCGGACCTGATCGTGCTCGGCGGCTGCGCGGCCGTCGAAGCCGCCGCGAAGAAGGCCGGGCACGCCGTGAAGGTTCCCTTCTCGCCGGGGCGCACGGACGCGTCGCAGGCGCAGACCGACGTCGAGTCGTTCGCGGTACTGGAGCCGGTCGCGGACGGGTTTCGCAACTACGCGCGCAAGGGCGCGGAAGCAAATGCGGCGGAACTGCTGGTGGACAAGGCGCAATTGTTGACGTTGACCGCGCCCGAAATGACGGTGCTGGTCGGCGGCCTGCGGGCCCTGAATGCAAACGTCGGGAAGTCCGCACATGGCGTGTTCACCAAGCGTCCGGAAACCTTGACCAACGACTTCTTCGTGAACCTGCTCGACATGAACACGAAGTGGCAGAAGTCCGCCGCGTCGGAGGGCGTGCTGGAGGGGCTCGATCGGGCAACGGGCAAGCTCAAGTGGACGGGTACCGTCGTCGATCTCGTCTTCGGCTCGAACTCGCAGCTGCGGGCCCTCGCCGAAGTCTATGCGTGCGGCGACTCGCAGCAGGCGTTCGTGCGTGACTTCGTGGCGGCCTGGAACAAGGTGATGAACCTGGATCGCTACGACCTGGCGTAGCGGCAGCGGCTACTCCTTGAGCAGGAGTTCCTCCCGCCCTGCGAACGCGGCGTGGCGGCGCGAGCGCAGGTCCGCCAGCTCGTACAGCCCCATCCCGGCGGCCATGGCGATCACGAACACGATTGCCTTGGCCTCGCCGGTGCCGAGCGCAACCAGCGCGGGCCCCGGGCAGAATCCCGCCAGCCCCCAGCCAACGCCGAACGCAACGCTGCCGAGCACCACGCGCCAGTCGATCTGCGTGACGGTGGGAAGGCTCATCGTCACGCCCAGCAGCGAACGCGGCATGCGCCTGGCCAATGCGAAAGGCACGAGCGCCACCGCAATCGCCCCTCCCATCACCAGAGCGAGCGAGGGGTCCCACAAGCCGGCAATGTCGAGGAAGCCCTGTACCTTCGCGGGGTTCGCCATGCCGGCGAGGATCAGGCCGAGCCCGAACACGAGGCCCACGAAGAAAGACGCCGCGATCTGCATCTCAGCCGCCCGCCGCATGGCGCAGCACGTACACGGCGCAGAAGCCGGCCGCCATGAACGAGAGCGTGGCCACAAGCGAGCGCAGTGAAAAGCGCGACAACCCGCACACGCCGTGGCCGCTGGTGCATCCCCCGGCGTAACGCGTGCCGAGGCCGACCAGCAGGCCCGCGACAACCAGCGTACCCCAGCCCGCGTCGATCCTGAATTCGGGCATCGGCGCAACTGCA
>JANNWA010000106.1:0-7047 GCA_031408275.1 Pseudomonadota bacterium | reverse complement strand
GACCGAGGTCAGGCGCGCGATCGGCAGCAGCCAGAACGCGGTGAAGACCGCCGCCGCCGGGGCGAGCAGCCAGGCGGGCGCCAAGGCGCAGTGCCCCCTAGTTGCCCTACTGGACTTCCTTCAGGTAGCGTTCGGAGAAGGCTTTTTGCACCTCGGCCATCTTGCCGTAGTCGACCGTGGTCGCGCGCGCGTACTCCGCGGCCGGCAGGAAGCGCGCTTCGGCCTCCTTGGAAATCGCCTTGGCGCGCACCGGGCGCAGGTAGGCGTTGGCCCAGATCGCCTGGCCTTCGTCCGACATGATGTGGTCGAGCACCTTCTTCGCGTTCTCCGCGTTCGGGCCCTTGTTGACGAGGCTCATCACGTAGGGAACCACCACCGTGCCTTCGGAAGGGATCACGAAGGCGATATTGGCCTTGTCCTTGTACTTGCCGCGGTAGGCGTTGAAGTCGTAGTCGAACAGGATAGGGATCTCGCCCGAGAGCACGCGGGCATACGATGTCTGCTTCGGCACGATGGGCGCGTTCTTCTGCAGGTCCTTGAAGTACTGGATCGCGCGGTCGAAGTTGTTGAGGTCCCCGCCCATGGCCTGGTTGATCGCCACCGCGCCCACGTAGCCGACGAACGCGCTGGGCGGGTCCAGGTAGCCGACGAGGCCCTTGTAGATCGGGTTGAGCAGGTCCTTCCAGCCCTTGGGCACGGGCTTGCCTTTGAGCGCGTCGACGTTGACCATCAGGCCGAGGGTGCCGGAATGGATCGTGAACCATGCGCCGTCCGCGTCCTTGAGGCCGGCGGGGATGTCGTTCCAGTTGGCCGGCTTGTAGCCGGTCACCACGCCTTCCTTCTTCGCCTGGATGCCGAAGGTGACGCCGAGGTAAGTGATGTCTGCTACCGGACTCGCCTTCTCCGCGACCAGCTGGGACAGCGCTTGGCCGGAGTTCTTGTTGTCCGGGGGCACGGTGATGTTGGTCTTCGCCTTGATCGACTTGATCTGGCTCGCCCAGTCGGCCCATTCGGGCGGGCAGTTGTAGCAGATCGCGTTCTGTGCGACAGCCGTCCCGGCAAACAGCACGGTGGCCGCGGCGAGCGCGGCGCGAATGATTCTTTTCATGAATTCTCCCAGTTTATGGTGAGCTAACTATAGGCGACAAGAGTGACCGTTTTGAGACAGCGCGGCGGGCAATGGCGCCGCCCCCGGCCGCCGCCGCTACTTCAGCGGCTTGATCTTGCTGCTGAACATATTGGTGTACACGTCCTCCGCCTTGACCGGCTTGTCGGGCTTGGCGTTGGCGAAGGTGATCTCGAGCGTCTTCGCCATGAGTTCGGGTTCGATCCAGCCGATGCCGTTCTTGCGCGAGCGGTCGGTGATGCACAGGTCGAGGATCTGCGGCATGGTGCCAAGCAGCGTGTCGCGGTCGAGACCCGGCACGGCGGCGGCCATCGCGTCGATCGCCTCGGCCGGCGCCATCTGCGTGTCGCGCCAGCCCTTGTGCACCGCGCGCAGGAAGCGCTCGATCAGCTTGGGGTTCTTCGCGATGGTCGCGGTGTTCACGAAATAGGTGTGGCCGTAGATCGGCAGGCCGTAGTCGGCCCACAGCAGGTTGCCCACCTGGCCCTTGCCCAGCACTTTTTCCCAGATCGCGTAGCTGGTGTAGAGGTCGAAGGACGCGTCGACCTCGCCGGCCGCGACGATGGCCTGCTTGCCTTCGGGCTTGACGTTGACCATCGTGACTTTGTCGGCGGGGATGTTGTTCAGCGCGGCGAAAGCGGGCCATAGCACCCGGTGCGAGTCGGCCGGGGGTGCGGCGATCTTCTTGCCGATCAGGTCGGCGGGCTTATTGATGCCCGCGCTCTTCTTGAAGAACACGTTGTTGCCAGCCTTGTCGAACACGACGGCCACGATCTTGAGGTCGGCGCCCTTGCTGATCGCGGTGATGATCGTCGGCGCGTCAGAAATACCCACGTCGGCCTGCTTGAGGTCGATCTTCTTGGCGCTGTCGGCCGAACCCGCGCCGCGGACCACCGTGAGGTCGATCTTTTCTTCCGCGAAGTAGCCTTTCTTCAGCGCCATGTAGATCGGCGAGTGGTCAGCGAGGTGGAACCAGTTGAGCTGCAGCGTCATCTTGTCCTGCGCCTGCGCGGGCGGGAGGAAAGCGGCGGCGACGGTGGCACAGAGCACGGCAATCAGGTGGCGCATACGCATGGTTGTCTCCTTGGTTGTTCAGCGGGCCGCGTCTTCGCGGTTGGCCCAGGGTGCGACTACGTTTTCCACGGCGACGACTGCGCCGTAGAGTACCAGCCCGAGGGCTGAAATCAGCATGAGGGAGGCAAAAATGGAGGGCGTCTGCAGGGTCACGCCGCCGGTGATGATCAGCGCGCCGAGGCCCCGCTCGGAGGCGACGAACTCGCCCACGATCGCGCCGGTGACCGACATGGTGGCGTTGAGTTTCAGGCCCGTGAAGATATAGGGCACCGCGTTGGGGAAGCGGATCTTGCTGTACACCTGCCAGCGGCTGGCGTTCAGGGACCTCACGAGATCGAGCATTTCCGGCTCCGCGGAGGCGAGGCCCACGGCGGTGTTCACCACCATGGGGAAGAAGGCGATCGTGGTGCCGATCACGATGTTGGGCCAGATGCCGTAGCCCAGCCAGATCACGAACAGCGGCGCCAGCGCGATCTTGGGCAGGGTGTTGAACAGCACCAGCACCGGCATCACGGTGCGCATCAGGAACTGGTTCCAGACGATCAGCACGGCCAGCGCCATCCCGAGGATCGCCGACAGCACGAACGCGCCGATCACCGAATAGAAGGTGGCGAGGAAATTGGGTAGCCACTGGTAATTGGGCTGGTCCAGGGTCTTGAGGGCGGCCCAGGGGGTGGGCAGGATGTACTCCTTGACCTGCAGGAAGTCGACTGTCAGCTGCCAGAGCACCACCATCCCGAGCATGACCAGCACGCTCGGGGCATACCACGCGGCCGCGGCGCCGAAGCGCCGCAACAATCCCGCCCGGGCCGCGTTGTCGTCTTGACTCGGCATCCTGCATCCACCGACAATTAACGAGTTGGTTAAATCATAGCAAACTTATGCAGCCCTTCATCCACCTCTCTGGCGTCACCAAGACCTACCGCCGCGGCCGCACGGAGCACCTCGCGATCTCGGACGCGACTTTCGACGTGCTGCCCGGGGAGCTGGTGGCGCTCGTCGGGCCTTCGGGCTGCGGCAAATCGACCCTGCTCAAGATCCTCGCCGGCCTGCACCCGCACGACGCGGGCGAGGTCCGCATCGGCTCGCAGAGCCACGCTTTCGACCCGTCGCGCGACATCGGCATGGTGTTCCAGGCGCCGCTGCTGCTCAAATGGCGGCGCATCCTCGACAACGTGCTGCTGCCCGCTGAGATCCTCGGGCTGCCGATGGCCGAGAGCCGCGAACGCGCCAGGGGCCTCCTGAACCTGGTGGGCCTCGCGGGCGCCGAGGAAAAATATCCCTACGAGCTCTCCGGCGGCATGCAGCAGCGGGCCGCGATCGCGCGGGCGCTCGTGCACGACCCGAAGCTGATCCTCATGGACGAGCCGTTCGGGGCGCTGGACGCGCTCACCCGCGAGAAGATGAACCTCGAGCTGCTGCGCATCTGGAAGGAATCGGGCAAGACGATCGTGTTCGTGACGCACGGGATTTCGGAGGCGGTGTTCCTGGGCACGCGCGTGGTGGTGCTTACGGCCGGGCCGGCGCGCATGGCGGACAACTTCGAGATCGACCTGCCGCATCCCAGGACCCTCGACATGAAGACCCACGAGCGATTCGGCGACTACACCCGGCGCATCTATAAGCTGCTGGGCATGGAGTAAGCGAAGTGCGTTTCTCGATCCCGTCCATCGATCTCTTCGAGCGCGACGTCAGGCTGCGCATGCCGTTTCGCTTCGGGGTGGTCACGCTCACCGAGTCGCCGCAGGCCGTGGCCCGCGTGCGCATCCGGCTGGAGGACGGCCGCGAAGCCACGGGGGCGGCCGCGGAACTGCTCGCGCCCAAGTGGTTCGACAAGAACCCGGCCCTTTCGAACGAGGACAACTTCGGCCAGCTGCGCCATGCGCTGTCGCTTGCGCGGGGCGCGTATCTCGCGGGCGGCTCGAACACTGCGTTCGGCCACAACCGCGCGCATTACGCGGCGCAGATCGACGCCGGTGCGAAGCAAGGGTTGAACAGCCTGGTCGCCTGCTACGGGCCCGCGCTGATCGACCGCGCGGTGCTCGACGCGCTTTGCCGCGCCTGCGGTGTTTCTTTTTACCAGGCGGTGCAGGCCAACCTGCCGGGCCTGACGGAATTCGAGGGCATCGACCTGGCGGGCTTTGCCGCCGGGCTCAGTCCCGCGGCGCGCATCGCCGCGCGCCACACCGTGGGGCTGGTCGACCCGATCGTCGCGGCCGACAACAAGTCCCCTGTGAACGACGGCCTGCCCGAGACGCTGGAGGAAGTCGTCCAGCGCTACGGGCACACGTACTTCAAGCTCAAGGTGGGCGGCGACATCGCCGCGGACCTCGATCGACTGGCCGCGATCGCCGGCGTGCTCGATCGCATCAAGGAGCCGTACTACGCCTCGCTCGACGGCAACGAGCAGTACGAGGACGTCGAGGGCGTGGCGGAACTCTGGGCGAAGATGAAAACCGAGCCGCGGCTCGCGCGCATGGTGGCGAGCGTCATCTTCATCGAGCAGCCGATCAAGCGGCAGAACGCCTTCGCCAAGAGCGTTGCCACGCTGTCAGCCGAAAAGCCCGTGATCATCGACGAGTCCGACGATTCGCTCGACGCGTTCCCGCGCGCGAAGTCCCTGGGCTACCGTGGCGTCTCGTCCAAGACCTGCAAGGGCCTCTACAAGTCGCTCATCAACCGGGCGCGCTGCGAGGCATGGAACAAGCAGGCTGGGCCCGCTACCTACATCATGTCCGGCGAGGACCTGACCATCCAGCCGGGCCTCGCGCTGCAGCAGGACCTCGCGCTCGTGTCGCTGCTCGGACTCACCCATGTCGAGCGCAACGGCCACCATTACGTGAACGGCATGGCGAGCCTGCCCGAGGCCGAGCAATCCGCGTTCCTCACGGCCCACCATGACCTCTACGAACGCAGCCATGGCGCGGTGCGCGTGTCGATCCGGCAGGGGATGCTCGAGATCGGCACGCTTGGCTGCGTTGGCTTCGCCAGTGCGGCCATGCCCGACTGGGCTTCGATGAAGCCGATGACCCAAGGAGGAAAGCAATGAAGGCACTGCTCCTGTTCTGCACGCTGTTTTGGTCGTTCGCAGTGGGTGCGCAGGGTTTCCCGGCGCGGCCGGTCACGCTGCTGGTGACTTTTCCGGCGGGAGGACCGACCGACATCGCCGGGCGCGCGCTCGCCGAGGCGACCTCCAAGTATCTCGGCCAGCCCGTGATCGTCGAGAACCGGCCGGGCGCCACGGGCACCCTGGGCGCGGCGGCGCTAGTGAACGCCAGGCCCGACGGCTACACCGTGAGCATGACGCCGATCACCATCTTCCGGCTGCCGCACATGGAAAACGTCGCCTACGACCCGATCAAGGACATCAGCTACGTGATGGGCGTTTCGGGGTACGTGTTCGCGGTAGTCGTGCGCTCCGACGCACAGTGGAAAACCATGGCCGAACTGGTGGCGCATGCCAAGGCGAATCCGGGCGCGGTCAGCTACGGCTCGCACGGAATCGGCGGCTCCGTCCACCTGGCGATGGAGGAACTGTCCACGGCCCAGGGCGTGAAGTTCAACCACATTCCGTACAAGGGCAGCGCCGACATGCTCACGGCGATGCTGGGCGGCCACCTCGCCGTGGCGGTGGACTCCACCGGCGCCGTGCCGCATGTGGCGGCCGGCAAGGCGCGCGTGCTGGCGGTGTTCACCGACAAGCGCGTGCAGGTCTGGCCCGACGCCCCGACCCTCACCGAGCTCGGCTACGGCATCGTCTCGACCAGCCCCTACGGGATCGGCGCGCCCGCGGCGACGCCGCCTGCCGTCATAAGGATCCTCCACGACGCCTTCAAGAAGGGGCTCGAGGACCCGATCCACACCCGCACGCTCGAAAAATACAACCAGCCGGTCTGGTACCTGTCGAGCGAGGACTACACGAAATTCGCGCGCGAGCAGTACGAGCGGGAACGCATCATCATCGAGCGCATCGGCCTGACGAAAAAGAAATAGGACGGTCACAAATGGCACAACTCATGAATCAAAAGCGCATCGGCATCATCATGAACGGCGTCACGGGACGCATGGGCACCAACCAGCACCTCGTGCGCTCGATCGTCGCGATCCGCAAGGAGGGCGGCGTCAAGCTCGCCAACGGCACGCGCCTCGTGCCCGATCCCATCCTCGTCGGGCGCAACGCCGGCAAGGTCGAGGCGCTGGCGAAGGCGCACGGCATCGAGCGCTGGACCACCGACCTCGCCAAGGCGCTCAATGACAAGAAGGACGAAGTGTTCTTCGATGCCGCGTCCACCCAGCTGCGCCCGACGCTCCTCAAGCAGGCCATCGCGGCGGGCAAGCACGTCTACTGCGAAAAGCCCGTGGCCACCACCGTGGCCGAGGCCATGGACCTCTACAGGGCTGCAAGGAAAGCGGGCATCAAGCACGGCGTGGTGCAGGACAAGCTCTGGCTGCCGGGCCTGCTGAAACTCAAGATGCTTCGCGACAGCGGTTTCTTCGGCAAGATCCTTTCGGTGCGCGGCGAGTTCGGCTACTGGGTGTTCGAGGGCGACTGGCAGGAGGCGCAGCGCCCGAGCTGGAACTACCGCACCGAGGACGGCGGCGGGATAATCCTCGACATGCTGTGCCATTGGCGCTACGTGCTCGACAACCTGTTCGGCGAAGTGAAGTCGGTGTCCTGCCTGGGCGCGACACACATCCCTTTCCGCTGGGACGAGGGCGGAAAGAAGTACAAGGCGACATCCGACGACGCGGCCTATGCCACCTTCAAGCTGGCCGGCGGCGTCGTCGCGCACTTCAACTCGTCCTGGACGGTACGCGTGCGGCGCGACGACCTGCTGACGTTGCAG
>JANNWA010000105.1:0-3263 GCA_031408275.1 Pseudomonadota bacterium | reverse complement strand
CCCAACGCCAAGGACCTCGCCAGCCGCGACGTCGTGTCGCGCGCGATGACCACCGAGATCAAGGAGGGGCGCGGGTGCGGCAAGGACGCCGATTACCTGCTGCTCAAGCTCGACCACCTCGGGCCGGACGTCATCAACCTGCGCCTCCCCGGGATTCGCGAAATCGCCATCAAGTTCGCCAACGTCGATCCGATCAAGGATCCCATCCCGGTGGTGCCTACGGTGCATTACCAGATGGGTGGCATCCCGACCAACTACCTCGGGCAGGTGGTCGTGCCGAAAAACGGCAATCCTGAAGTGCCCGTGCCCGGCCTGTTCGCGGTCGGCGAGTGCGCCTGCGTGTCCGTCCATGGCGCGAACCGCCTCGGCACGAACTCCCTGCTGGACCTCGTCGTATTCGGCAAGGCCGGCGGAGAAAGCGCGGTGGCGGAAGTCCGCCGGCAGCCGCTGGCCCATCGCGACCTGCCGAAAGACGCGGGGGACTACTCGCTCTCGCGCCTCGCAAGGCTGGATTCGGCGACCTCGGGCGAACGGGTGTTCGACGTGGGCCGCGACCTGCGCAAGTCGATGCAGGCGCACTGCGGCGTGTTCCGCTTCCCGGACATGCTCACCGAAGGCGTGACGAAGATGAAGGAAATCGCCGAGCGCGCGAGCCGCACCTGCATCTCGGACAAGTCCAAGGTGTTCAACACGGCGCGCATCGAGGCGCTGGAACTCGACAACCTGGTGGAGACCGCCATGTCCACGGTCGTGTCGGCCGAGGCGAGGCAGGAGTCCCGCGGCGCGCAGGCGCGCGAGGATTTCCCGGACCGCGACGACAAGAACTGGATGAAGCACACATTGTGGTTCAAGGAAGGCAACCGGCTCGAATACAAGCCGGTGCACCAGAAGCCGCTTTCGGTCGAGGAATTCGAGCCGAAGGTCCGGGCGTACTAAAGGACGACAAGAACCATGCGATTCAGCATTTACAGATACGACCCCGACAGGGATTCCGCCCCGCGCATGCAGGACTACGAGATTGCGCTGGAACCGACCGACCGCATGCTGCTCGATGCGCTGATGCGCATCAAGTCCGAGGATGACTCGGTGTCTTACAGGCGTTCCTGCCGCGAGGGTGTCTGCGGTTCCGATGCAATGAACATCAACGGCAAGAACGGCCTCGCCTGCATCACCAAGCTGGCCGACCTGCCAGAGCACGTCACCCTGCGCCCGCTGCCGGGGCTGCCCGTGATCCGCGACCTGATCGTCGACATGACGCAGTTTTTCAAGCAGTACCATTCGATCAAGCCGTACCTGATCAACGACGAGCCCGCGCCCGAGAGGGAAAGGCTGCAGTCGCCCGAGGATCGCGAGGAACTGAACGGCCTGTACGAGTGCATCCTGTGCGCGTGCTGCTCGACCGCCTGCCCGTCCTTCTGGTGGAACCCGGACAAGTTCGTCGGCCCCGCCGGCCTGCTGCAGGCCTACCGGTTCATCGCCGACACCCGCGACCGGGCCACCAGCGAGCGCCTGGACAACCTCGAAGATCCCTACCGGCTGTTTCGCTGCCACACCATCATGAACTGCGTCGACGTCTGCCCGAAGAACCTCAACCCGACGCGGGCGATCGGCAAAATCAAGGACATGATGGTCAAGCGGGCGGTCTGACCGCGGCGAACCGAAGCGTGAATCCCACTCCGCCCAGCACCGTAGCGCAGCACCGGCTGAAGTGGAAATGCCGGCGCGGTTTGCTGGAGCTGGACCTGGTGCTGGAGCGTTTCCTGCAACACAAGGCGGCCAGCCTTGACGAGCAGTCGCTGGACCTGCTGAACGAGCTGCTCGATTACCAGGACAACGACCTGTGGGACATCGTTAATGGCCGCAGCGAAGACTACCTGCCGCGCCACAAGGCGCTGGTGGACGTGCTGCGCCAGAGTTGAATGACGCCTGAACCTCGGTTGAACCGCGATACCTGAACTGGAGAACGCCATGGACAAGAAGGCCACACTGACACTCGCCGACGGGAAGACGCTCGATTTTCCGGTGCTCTCCGGCTCCATCGGGCCCGAAGTCATCGACATCCGCACGCTCTACGGCAAGTCGGGCATGTTCACCTACGACCCGGGCTTCCTTTCGACCGCAAGCTGCAACTCGAGCATCACCTACATCGACGGCGACGCGGGCGTGCTGCTGTATCGCGGCTACCCGATCGAGCAGCTCGCGCAGCACTGCGACTTCCTCGAGACCTGCTACCTGCTGCTGAACGGCGAGCTGCCCAACACCGCGCAGAAGGGGGACTTCGTCAACACCGTTACGCGCCATACGATGGTCCACGACCAGCTGACCCGGTTCTTCACGGGCTTTCGGCGCGACGCGCACCCCATGGCGGTGCTGGTCGGCGTGGTCGGCGCGCTGTCGGCGTTCTACCATGACTCGCTCGACATCAACAACGCCGAGCACCGCAAGATCTCCGCGTTCCGCCTGATCGCCAAGCTCCCCACCATCGTCGCGATGGCCTACAAGTACAACACCGGCCAGCCGTTCGTGTACCCGAGGAACGATCTGTCCTACTCGGCCAACTTCATGCGCATGATGTTCGCGGTGCCGGCCGAGGACTACGAGGTCAACCCGGTGCTGGTCCGGGCGCTGGACCGCATCCTGATCCTGCACGCGGACCACGAGCAGAATGCCTCGACTTCCACCGTGCGCCTGTCCGGTTCGTCGGGCGCCAACCCTTTCGCCTGCATCGCTGCGGGGATCGCCTGCCTTTGGGGCCCGGCGCACGGCGGCGCCAACGAGGCGGCGCTCAACATGCTCGAGGAAATCGGCGACGCCTCCAAGATCCCCGAGTTCATCAAGCAGGTGAAGGACAAGAATTCCGGCTCCAAGCTCATGGGCTTCGGCCACCGCGTCTACAAGAACTACGACCCGCGCGCCAAGCTCATGCGCGAGACCTGCTACGAGGTGCTGCACGACCTCGGGCTGGAGAACGACCGCCTGTTCAAGCTCGCGATGGCCCTGGAGAAGGTGGCGCTGGAGGACGATTACTTCGTCAGCCGCAAGCTTTACCCGAACGTGGACTTCTACTCGGGCATCGTGCAGCGCGCGCTCGGCATCCCGGTGTCGATGTTCACCTGCATCTTTGCGCTCGCCCGCACCGTGGGCTGGATCGCGCAATGGAACGAGATGATCTCCGACCCGGAGCAGAAGATCGGCCGGCCGCGCCAGTTGTACAAAGGCGCCGCGCGCCGCGAGGTGAAGCCCCTCGACCAGCGCTGAGCAGG
>JANNWA010000104.1:0-1833 GCA_031408275.1 Pseudomonadota bacterium | reverse complement strand
CTGGCCGGCGACGACGCGCTGAAGATGCGCAAACTCCTCGATGCGCTGGAGGGCCTGGACGACGTCCAGGAGGTCTACACCACCGCGGCGCTCGATGAGGCCTGACCCGGCGTTGCGGGAGGTCCTGAGGAGGGGCGCAGCCCCTCTTCTCGTCGCGCGGGAGGTCTGAGGAGGGGCGCAGCCCCTCTTCTCATCTAGATGGCCGAGCCGCTTCGCATCCTCGGCATCGACCCGGGACTGCGCGTCACCGGGTTCGGCGTGATCGACAAGGTCGGGTCCCGCCTGACGTATGTCACCAGCGGCTGCGTAAAGAGCGGCGAGGGCGAACTGCCGGCGCGCATCAAGGTGCTGCTCGACGGGCTGTCCGAAGTGATTGCCGCCAACCGGCCCGACCAGGCAGCGATCGAGAAAGTCTTCGTCAACGTGAATCCGCAATCCACGCTTCTGCTTGGCCAGGCGCGCGGCGCCGCGATCTGCGCGGCCGTGCTCGCGGGCCTGCCGGTCGCCGAGTACACTGCGCTGCAGGTGAAGCAGGCGGTGGTGGGCGCCGGCAAGGCGGGCAAGGAGCAGGTCCAGATGATGGTCAAGCGCCTGCTTTCGCTGCCCGGAGATCCGAGCCCGGATGCGGCCGATGCGCTTGCCTGCGCGATCTGCCATGCACATGCGGGACAGGGCATGGGCGCGTTTCCCACTGCGGGGCGGCGGATGAAGAACGGGAGGCTGGTTTGATAGGACGGTTGTCAGGCACTCTCGTCGCCAAGAACCCGCCGCAGGTGATGGTCGATGCGGGCGGCGTGGGGTACGAGATCGACGTGCCGATGAGCACTTTCTACAACCTGCCCGCAACCGGCGAGAAAGTCGTCCTGCTCACGCACCTCGTGGTGCGCGAGGACGCGCACATCCTGTTTGGTTTCGGCACCGAGGATGAACGCTCGGCGTTCCGCAAACTCATCCGCATTTCCGGCGTGGGCGCGCGCACCGCGCTGTCGGTGCTCTCCGGCCTGTCGGTCAACGACCTCGCGCACGCGGTGGCCACGCAGGACGCGGCGCGGCTCACCAAGGTCCCCGGCATCGGCAAGAAAACCGCCGAGCGGCTCCTGCTGGAGCTCAAGGGGAAACTCGCCGACGTACTGCCCGGCACAACTTCTGGCGGCGCGCAGGCCAGCCCCGCGTCCGATGTCCTCAACGCGTTGATTTCCCTTGGCTACAGCGAGAAGGAAGCGCTGCTTGCGACAAAGCAGCTTCCAGCGGATATCCCCGTGTCCGAGGGCATCCGGGCGGCCTTGAAAGCTCTGGCAAAATCCTGACGTGGCGATCGAAACCGACCGGTTGATATCCGCGGCTCCCGTCTCCGTGCAGGAGGAGCAGATAGAACGCGCTTTGCGCCCGCAGAAGCTCGCGGAGTACGTCGGCCAGAAGAAGATCCGCGAGCAGCTCGAGATCTTCATCGCCGCGGCGCGCGGACGCAAGGAGGCCCTCGACCACGTGCTGCTGTTCGGCCCGCCGGGCCTGGGCAAGACCACGCTCGCGCACATCATCTCGCGCGAGATGGGCGTGGGCCTGCGCCAGACCTCGGGCCCGGTGATCGAACGCGCCGGCGACCTCGCCGCGCTGCTGACCAATCTGCAGCCGCGCGACGTGCTGTTCGTCGATGAGATCCATCGGCTGTCGCCGGTGGTCGAAGAAGTGCTCTATCCGGCGCTGGAAGACTTCCAGATCGACATCATGATTGGCGAAGGGCCGGCGGCGCGCTCGATCAAGCTCGACTTGCCGCCGTTCACGCTGGTCGGTGCGACCACCCGCGCCGGACTGCTGACCTCGCCCTTGCGCGAT
>JANNWA010000103.1:0-14228 GCA_031408275.1 Pseudomonadota bacterium | reverse complement strand
CGCCTGCCTGCCGCTGACGGCCGCCGCGCAGGCCTGGCCCACCAAGCCCATCCGCCTGGTCGTGCCTTTCGCGCCCGGCGGCACCACCGACATCGTCGCGCGCATCCTGAACGAACGCCTCACCAAGGAGCTCGGACAGGTCGTGGTGGTCGAGAACCGTGCGGGCGGGGGCGGCGCGATCGGCGCCGATGCGGTGGCCAAGGCCGCGCCGGACGGCTACACGCTCGGCGTGGCCACGGTCTCCACGATGGCCACGATCCCGGCCACGACGCCGAAGAACACGTACGACCCGGCGAAGGACTTCACGCCGATCATCAACCTGGTGAACGTGCCCAACGTGATGACCGTGAACCCGAAGAACCTCCCGGTGAAGGACATGAAGGAGTTCATCGCGCTGATCAAGAAGAGCCCGGGCAAGTACTCCTATGCTTCCTCCGGCACGGGCGGCATCTCGCACCTCGACGGTGAACTCTTCAAGGCGCTGACCGGCACGTTCATCGTGCACATCCCGTACCGCGGCTCGGGCCCGGCGCTGAACGACACCATCGGCGGCCAGGTCGACATCCAGATGGACAACGTGCCCTCGTCGATCCCGCACATCAAGGCCGGGCGCCTGCACGCCCTGGCGGTGATGTCGGACAAGCGCCTCGAAACGATGCCCGAGGTGCCCACCTTCGCCGAGGTCGGGCTGAAGGAAGCCAACAACATGGCCTGGTACGGGCTGATCGGCCCGGCGGGGCTCCCGCCCGAGGTCGTGACCAGGGTGAATGCCGCCGCCAACGCGGCGCTGAAGGACGCGCAAGTGCTGAAGCGCTTCGCCGAGAACGGCTCGATCGCGGCCGGCGGCACGCCGCAGCAGTTCGCCCAGGTCGCGGCGCGTGAACTTACCCTGCGCCGCGACATCGTGCGCAAGCAGAAGATCACGCTCGACTGAGCGATGCGGGCCGGCGCTTCCCGGACGGCAGCACTCGCGGCGCTCGCCGCAGCGCTCGCGTTGCATGGATGCGGCGCCATCGACACGCGCTTCGACGAGTGCGAGAAGGGCGCGCCCACGTTCGTCTCGATGGCCGATTGCCAGGTGCGCACCGTCAAGGACGACGCCGCACGCATCAACAACGTGGCCCAGCGCGCGCGCAGCGAGACGCGGGCGCAGCGCTTCGCGCAGCTTGCGGAGGAACTCGGCGAGCGCGTCGCCACGGGTCGCATGCCGGACCAGCAGGCGCGCATCGTGCTGCATCGCGCGCTGGAAGAACTGCTCGACGCCGAGCGCGACGACCGGTTCGGGCCCGTTCGCCAGCAGCCCAAGTCGGTGACCTGTTCGCCGGTCGTCGGTGGTGGCATGAGTTGCACGCCGAACTAGGACAAAAAGGAGAGGTCATGAGAAAGGCATCGATTCTTGCGGCGGGCCTGCTCGCCGTTTCAGCGCTGGCCGCATTCGCGGTGCACGCGCAAGGCTATCCGACCAAGCCCATCCGCCTGGTCGTGCCTTTCGCGCCCGGCGGCAGCTCGTCGATCGTCGCGCGCGCGGTGGCGGCGGAAATGGAGAAGGGGCTGGGCCAGGTCATCGTCGTGGACAACAAGCCCGGGGGCGGCGGCAACGTGGCGATGCTCGAGGTCGCCAAGGCCGATCCCGACGGCTACACGCTGATCATCGGGCATGTGGGGTCGCTGGCGATGAACCCGTTCATGTACAGCAAGCTGCCCTACGATGTCGACCGCGATTTCGCGCCGGTTTCCCTGCTCGCCCTCGTGCCGGCCATCTTCGTGGTGCACGAAAGCGTGGCCGCGAAGAACCTGCGCGAGTTCGTCGCGCTGGCCAGGAAGGAGCCGGGCAAGATGTATTACGGCAGCGCGGGCAACGGTTCGGCGGGCCACCTTGCGATGGAGTACCTCAAGAGGTGACCGGCATCGACATCCAGCACGTCCCCTACAAGGGCACCGGTCCCAACGTCATCGACCTCGTCGCCGGACGAACCCAGGCCGCCTCAGCCGGCACCCCGCCGCTGATGCCGCATGTCAAGTCCGGCAAGCTGCGCGTGATCGCGGTGGGCACGCCCAAGCGCCTGCACACGCTGCCGGACGTGGGCACGGTCGCCGAGCAGGGCTACCCGGGCTTCGAGACCTCGCAGTGGTACGGCATCAACGCGCCGGCCAAGACGCCCGTGGCGATCATCCAGCGGCTTTCGGCCGAGGCCGCCAAGGCTGCAAAGAGCCCGCAGGTACTCGAACGATTCGCCGCGGACGACGCCGAGGCGATCGGCTCCACGCCGTCGGAGTACGGCGCCTTCGTCAAGAAGGAGCAGGAGCGCTGGGGCAAGGTCGTGCGCGCCGCCGGCGTCAAGGCCGACTGAACGCGTTTGAAAAAGGAGCCGTCATGATTCGCATGGTGCTGGCAGCGATCGGGATGTGCGCGGCGGTACTCGCCCACGCGCAGGACAAGACAACGCGCATCGTGGTGGGCTTTCCGCCCGGGCAGGCCACGGACCTCGTCGCGCGGCTGGTGGCCGAGCGCCTCGGTCCCGCGCTGGGCGAAACGGTGATCGTGGAAAACCGCCCGGGCCAGGGCGGCAGCACGGCCCTGGCCGCGCTGGCCAAATCTCCGCCCGATGGCAATACCCTGGTGCTCGCGGCCCTCGCCTCGCTGGTGGCCAATCCGCACCTGTACAAGAGCGTCGGCTACGACACGCTGAAGGATTTCGCCCCGGTGGCGATCGCCGCGGACCTGCCGCTGCTGCTGGTCGTGCATCCCTCGCTGCCCGTGAACAACGTGGCCGAGCTTGTCGCGTACGCCAAGGCCAATCCCGACAAGCTCACCCACCCGTCCTCGGGCAACGGCACGCTGTCGCACCTGGGCATGGAAGACCTCAAGCGCCGCGCCGGGATCCGCATCCTGCACGTGCCTTACCAGGGCAGCGCGCGGGCGATGACGGACCTGATCGGCGGGGTGGTGAACGTGGCCATGGATACGGTGGCGGTGACCCAGCCGTTCATCCAGTCGGGCAAGATGCGGCTCATCGCCAGCGCGTATTCGCAGCGCCTTGCCGCTTTCCCGGACGCGCCGACGATCGCCGAGCAGGGCTTTCCCGGATTCGCGCTCTCCGCCTGGCTGGGGTTCGTTGCGCCGGCCGGCACGCCGAAAGAGCGCGTCGAGCGCCTGAGCGCGGCCATTGCGAAGATCGTGCAGTCGCCCGAGATCGGCCAGCGCTACGCCACCATGGGCGCGATCCAGCGGACCGCCGGCCCCGAGGAGTTCCGCGCGTTCATGCAGGGTGAGTACGTGCGCTGGGGCGCGATCGTGAAGGCCGTGGGCGCCAAGGTGGACTGAGGGTAACGTACCGGTATCGGTACGATAACTACCCGGAGATCGGCCACAGTGCTTAACTTTAAAGTACTAAAGTACAGGATTTAGTGCCGTCGTTCGTGCTCAGGCCGTAGATTAAGTAGGGTCAGAGTCGGGTTTTCCGGATGATGCGCCGTAAGCCGAGCGTGGTCCAAAATGCGCGCGGCGCCTAGGCCAGCGCGCCGACTGCGATGAGCGCCCGCCGGACCTCCTCGACGCCCTCGGGCGGCAGCGGCGCCTGCGGCGGCAGCGGAACCCCGACCGGGTATCCCTGGAGCTGCAGGCCGCCCTTGATGCACGCCGCGAGGTTGTACTTGGCGAACGCCTGGTTCAGGCTCCACAGCGGGCGCTGGCGTTCCATCGCGGCGGCCCAGTCGCCGCGCTTGCAAAGCTCGTAGAGTTCGACGCTCTGCCGCGGAACGATGCAGGCCGGGCCCGCCATCCAGCCGACGCCGCCGATCAGCATCACGCACGCCGGGATGTGCGCGGAGGCCGCAAACACCTGCATGCGGCCCTCGACCCGGTTGATGATCGAGAGCAGGCGGCCGGTGTTGAATGACGCGTCCTTGATGTAGCCGATGTTGGGGATGCGGCTCAGGCGGTCGATGACGGGCAGGCTCAGGTCCGAGCGCTGGAAGTTGGGGTTAGTGTAGAGCACGATAGGCAGCGCCACCGACTCCGCGATCGCCTTGAAGTAGGCGAACACGCCTTCGTCGGACAGGGGGAAGTAGGCTTCCAGGATTGCGAGGATCCCGTTGCACCCCATGCGCTCGAATTCGCGCGCCTGCGACACGGCGTCGATGATCGTGGTTGAAGCGACGCCTGCGACGACGGGAACACGGCCCTTTGCCGCCTCGAGGACGACTGCGACGATCCGCCGCCGCTGCGCCCACGTCAGGTAGGCGAACTCGCCGGTCGAGCCCAGAGGGGTCAACCCGTGCACGCCCGCCTTGATCAGGTCATCGCACAGCCGCGCGAGCGTTTCGGCGTCAACTTCGCCGGACTCGCGGATCGGTGAAACTACGTAGGGGAAAACGCCGTGGAAACGGGCTTCGATCATGGGAATCCTTGCGGGAGTTTCGGGCAATCCTAGCCCGGTTCGGTTCGTGCATCAATGCCCGGGCGTGCCGGGATCGCAATAGGAGAGCCAGATTCATCCAGGATAAAATGTACTGGCTTCGGTACACAAACTACCCGGACAGCCGCTCCCAGACTAGACATTTAAAACATAAAGTCATTAAAGTTCGCGCCCGAACGCATCATGCCGCCGCGCATGTAGACGGTGGGGAGTCGGGTGATTTTCACAGGCGCACAAGTTTACCGCGAGTCGAATATGTTGGATTGCGAACAGACAGCCTCGGCGCCTCTGCAATAGGCTGTCCGTTCTGACAGGAGAACACCATGCCATCCAACCATTCCACCCGTACGTGGGGCCTTGCCCTGTGCGCGACCGGCGTCATGTTCGGCGCATCGCAGGCGACCGCCGCCGGTCCGGCGGAAGCGCAAAAGGCTTACGAGAGGGACCGTGCCGCGTGTGTTAGCGGCCAGTCGCACCAAGACCGCGCCACCTGCCTGCGTGAAGCCGGCGCGGCGCTGGCGGAAGCGAGGAAAGGAGGCCTTGCGGACGGATCGTCGGAGTTCGAGAAGAACAAGCTGGCGCGCTGCGACCTGCAGCCCGCGCAGGACCGTCCGGACTGCTTGCGCCGCATGAACGGCGAAGGCATCACGAAGGGCAGCGTGGAGGAGGGCGCCGTTTACCGCGAACTCACCAGGACGATCGACCCGGCGCAGGAAAAGTAAACCGGCTGCTGCCGTCTGCCCGGCGAAGCGCAGCCCTAGAGTTTTTGCGCGACGACGCGGCCCGCTGAGTTTACGTATATGCGGTAGCGGGTGCCGTCCTTGCATGTGGCCACGTGTTCGTTGTCCGCCTCCCGGGTGGCGGTGACGACCTGGCCGCACGGCAGGCCAAGCACCTTAAGGGTGGTGGTCAGGTCCTTCTCCAGCGCATCCCCGGGTGCGGCATGGGACGGCGCCGCGAGGAGCGCGCCCAGCAGGAACAGCGCGGCGCAGTTGCGGGCGGGAGGGATCATGGGCGGCACCTTCGGCGTCTCAGGTCGCCGAAGCGAACTTTTCCGGGTCGGAGAGCACGCCCCAGATCGCTTCGCGCGACGTCGAAATGGTACGGGCCAGCGACGGGTCGCCGTCCTGCAGGAGCGCAAGCACCTTGACGACCAGCGCATCGAATGGCGGACGCAGGAAGGCGACGCTGCGCGTCTCGCGGCCCTGGTAATGCGT
Organism: Pseudomonadota bacterium; assembly: GCA_031408275.1. GTDB lineage: Bacteria > Pseudomonadota > Gammaproteobacteria > Burkholderiales > SG8-39 > SZAS-79. The sequence goes on along the minus strand of JANNWA010000103.1, from coordinate 8,593 downwards.
CCGGAACTGTTTGAGCAGGTCATCCATCTGGTTCTGCAGCGCGAGCTTGGTGAATACTCCGATGGCGGGGGTATTCCTCAACCCCGTCTTGAGTGCCGCGACGTTCAGCGTCGGGTCGGACGGTTTCGCGGGGGGCGGCGCGATCACCCTGGCAGGCAGCGCGATCGTCACCGAAGGTGCTGAAACCATGGGAGGCGGTCTTGCCGCGGGCGGGATGGGCTTTGGAGCGCTCGCAACGTGAGGTACCGGTATGGCTGCTGCCGGGACCACGGCGACGATTGGCTGCTCCTGGATCAATTCGGAATGGACAGGCTGCGCGGGGAGCGGTTCATCGCGCATCGGGCTGTTCAGTTCGGGATCGACGCTCAACGAGCCGGCATGGCTGCTGGGCGACGGGGAGTCCCTGGTTCCGGCGCAACCGGCCGTGATGCCAAGCGCGATGATCGCCGCGACGGCCGTACAAACGAAGCGGTTCATCGCCAAGCGGTTCTTAAGCATGCCCGCAACTTACCCGCCCTGTCGCAGGCGCACCGTACGCCAGCGCGCTTAGCGGAGAGTGCGCGAGTGACGCGTCACGCCAGCTTCTTCTTCAGCGCCGCCGTAAACGCCCTGACCCGGTTCGCGTTGATCCCGAGGTCGCTCCGGCCCACCCGCGACTTCGAGCGCACGTCCACGCGCGTCGTCCCGTCCGCAGCGGCAACGATCCGCACCACGACATCGTCCTCGAACCCGAACAGCAGGGACTGGTCGGTCGCCTCGATCCGGCCCTGGATGGGTTCCGCATCGACGATCTTCATGTCCATGCCGGCGAGGATGAGCTTCGACTCCTCGAACACCTTTGCGGGCGGCGCCTTGAGCAGGATCGGGCCGATGTCGGGATAGCCCTTCTTCTGCAGGGCCGCGACCTCGGGCCCGTCGTAGGAAGTCGGGTGGTCGGTCTTCTTGCGCATCGTGGCGATGCGCACGTAGGCCGGCGGGTTGTCGGTGTCGGTCGAGATTTCGTGGATCGGCGGCACGCGTTGCGCGGCCTGGCGCAGGTTCCAGGGAATGAACGCGGTGATCCCGGCGATCATGAGGGCAATCAGCCCGCAAGCGATGGCCCCGGGCCGCCTGTAAACGAGGCCGAGGACGAAGGCGGCCAGGCTGCCGACGCAGATCGCCACGGCCAGCCAGAACACGTAGCGCAGCGCGCCGATGCCGTTGCGGTAGTCCCACAGGTCGATCCGGTAGCCGATGCCGGCGAAGAGCCCGGCGATCGCGTCGCCGATGGCCAGTATGAGCGCCAGCAGCGCGAGGTCCCAGGCCAGGTCCGACACCCTTGCCCGGCGCAGGAATCTGGTCATGCGGCCTCCTTCGCGCGGTAGCCGTCGCGCAACTCGCGTTTGAGCACCTTGCCGATGGCGCTGCGCGGCAAGTGGTCGGTGAGTTCTACCGCGGCGAGACGCTGGATCTTGTTCACCTTGGCATTCGTCCACGCACGCAGCTCATCGGCAGTCGTCGCGGCGCCGGGCTCCAGCACCACGAATGCCACCGGGGTCTCGCCCCATGATTCGGAGGCGACGCCGACCACCGCGCACTCGGATACTTCAGGGTGTTCGCGCATTACCGCCTCCAGGTCGCTCGGGTACACGTTGAACCCGCCGGAGATGATCATGTCCTTTTTCCGGTCCATCAGGGTGAGGAATCCGTCCGCGTCGAATCGGCCCACGTCGCCCGTGCGGATGAAGCGCTTGCCGTCCGGCGAATACCATTCGGCCTCCGCGGTCTTGTCGGGCTTGTTGTGGTAGCCGTTCATCATGCCGGCCGAGTGGCCCACCACTTCGCCCATCTCGCCCGGGCCCACCTCGACGCCGTTCTCGTCAATCAAACGGATGTCGTGCCCATCGGCGGGCGGGCCGACGGTGTGCAGCTTGGCCGGGTGCTCGTGCGCGGCGAGGATGCAGGTGCCGCCACCCTCGGTCATGCCGTAGAACTCGATCAGTCCGCCGGGCCAGCGCCTGAGCACGTCGGCCTTGAGCGCCGCCTGGAACGGCGCGCTGGTGGAGAACTTCATCTTGTACGACGACAGGTCGAACGAATCGAACGATGGCAGGGCCATGAGGCGGTGGTACTGCACCGGCACCAGCATGGTGTGCGTGACGCGGTGCTTCTGCGCGAGCGCGAGATAGCCCGCGGCGTCGAACTTGGCCATGAGCACCACGCGGCCGCCGTGGCCGAGCGTCGGGAAGAACACCACCAGCGTGGTGTTCGAGTAGAGCGGGGTGGACAGCAGCGTCACGGACGAGGCGTCGTAGCCGTAGACCAGCGCGCGCTGCACGTGGCTCCAGCGCATGGCGTGCGACTGCACGATTCCCTTGGGCGTGCCGGTGGTGCCCGACGAATAGATGATGTTGAACGGCCACAACGGCTCTACCGCGACGGGGGTGGGGACGCTGCCGGCGGGCGCGAGCCAGGCCGCAAGCGAGGCCCCGGCCGGGGATTCGTCCATCGCGATGCGCCGCGCGGGAATCTTCGCGGCCACGGGTTCGAGGGTCTGCGCCACGGCTGCGTCAAGGAAAAACAGCTTCGCCCCGGCGTCGGTCGCCATGCCCACGAGTTCTTCCGCCGTGCACGAGGGCGCGAGGGGCGCGACGACGACCCCGGCGCGCAGGGCGCCGAGGAAAACCACGGCATATTCGATCGAGGTGTAGGCGCAGACCGCGATCGATTCGCGCGGCTGCACGCCGTCACGCTGCAGGGCGCAGGCGACGCGATCCATGAGGGCATCGAGCTCGGCGTAAGTCACTACGCGATCATCCTGGACCAGCGCCGGGTGTTGCGGCTCGCGGTGTGCGTGGTCGCGGATCAGGCCGGCGACGGTGCCGAAGCCGATGTCGGAGAGCGGGGCTGCGCGGGCGGTGGGGTTCATCGCCGCAATTCTACGTTCAATCCGCGCCGCTCAATCGAGCGAGAGGCCCACGCTCCTGCCGACGCGCCGATAGGCTTCGAGCTGCTCGGCCACGAGCGCCGCCAGTTCCTGCGGGGTCGAGCTGCGCGGCTCGAAAGCGAGCCGGCCGAACGCTTCCTGCACCTCCGGCTTCGCCAGCACGACCGCGAGTTCGCGCGCCAGGCGGTCGACGATCTCCCTGGGCATTTTCGCCGGGCCGAACAGCCCGCCCCACGGCGCGATCGGGATGTTCTGCAGCCCCGCCTCGGCCAGGGTGGGGGCGTCCGGCAGCAGCGGGTTGCGCTTGCCCAGCAGGGTCGCGAGCGCCTTCAGCTTGCCATCCTTGATGTGCGGGACGGCGAGTCCCGGCGTGGCGATCGAGATCTGCACGCGCCCGGCGACCAGATCCAGCGAGAGCGGGCCGTCGCCCTTGTAGGGGATGTGCGTCATTTCGAGCTTGTTCTGGGCCGCGAAATGCGCCGTGGCGAGGATGCTCGTGGCGTTGCCGGTGCCGTAATTGAGCTTGCCGGGATTGGCGCGCACGTGGGCGATCAGCTCGCCGATCGTATTCACCGGCAGGCTCGCGTGCGAGAACACGAAGAAGCCGAACGTGCCGACGGTCGATATCGGGGTGAAATCGTTGATCGGGTCGTAGGACGGCGATTTTTTCATGGCGGGCACGAACGACATGCCGGTGGCGGTGCCGTAGTACAGCGTATAGCCGTCGGGCGCGGCCTGCTTCACCGCCTCCGAGGCGATTGCGCCGTCCGCGCCCGGCCGGGTCTCGATCACCACCGGCTGGCCGAGTTGCTGGCTGAGCGGCTGGGCGAAAATCCGCGCGCCGAGCTCGGCCGCCCCGCTCGGCGGGAAGGGCACGATCAGGCGGATGGGCTTGGCCGGATACTGCGCGCCGGCATGGCCTGCGCAGGCAAGCAGAAGAGCAAGCGACGCAGTGCGAAACAGGATCTTCATGGTGTTCTCCTCCCCTTTTGCCTAGAGTACCCGTTTTGCGCGCCTACTTCATTTTCGAATAAGTCTCGCGCGAGGCGAGGATGACGTGCTTTTCGACGGCTTGCTCGCGGTGCACGTTGGCCGCCGCGTACTCGGGCGACGCGAGCATGTCGAGGAAAGCGGCCCTGCTCGGATAGCGCACCAGCACCACGTAATCCCAGCGGTTGGCCGTTGCATCCCCGTACGCAACCGCCTCGCCGTCGCCGGCCCAGATCACCGTGCCGCCGCGCGCCTTGATGAGCGGCATCGTCAGTTCGCTGTAGCGCTTGTACGCCGCGCGGTCGCGCAGCCGGAGCATGTTCACCATCACCACGGGGCCGGTGTCCGGCAGGGCGGCGATGAGGTCGGCGTTGGCTTCGCTGGGCCCGGACATGGAAACCTCCTCAGGCGCCGCTTGGAAGGACGGCGGGTCCGCGGCGCCCGGCGCGGTGCAGCAGGAACACCGCGATCGCGATGTTCAGCACGTTCCAGCCGATTCCGTTCAGGAACGCGGCGCGGTACGAACCGGTCCAGTCGAAGATCGCGCCGGTCATCCAGCCGCCGATGGCCATGCCGAACACGGTGGCCATTAGTACGAGGCTCACGCGCGCGCCGGCCTGCGAAGCGGGGAAGTAGTCGCGCACGATCAGCGGGTACATCGGCACGATGCCGCCCTGCACGAGGCCGAAGAACGCGGAGACCGCATAGAGGCTGAAGAGGCCGTCAAACGGCAGGAACAGCGCCAGCGCGAACGCCTGCAGCACCGAGCCGAGCAGCAGCGTGCGTAAAGCGCCTATGCGATCGGCGATCCACCCGGAGGCCATGCGGCTGACGATGCCGAAGCCGAGCATGATGGAAAGCATCTCCGCGCCGCGCTGCGCGGCAAAACCGAGGTCGCCGCAGTAGGCGACGATGTGGACCTGCGGCATCGACATTGCCATGCAGCAGGTGATGCCCGCCAGCACGATCAAGGCTTGCAGCAAGGCGGGCGGCATGCCCAGCGGCATCGCAGGAGCGGGACGGGCCGGCGCGGCCTCGGCTTCGACCTCGCCAATCGGCGAGGGGCGGCGCAGCACCCAGGCCAGCGGGATCATCGCGGCGATGCAGAAGGCGCCGGCAATCAGGTACGCGGTGCGCCAGCCGTATGCGTCGAACAGCGCCTGCATCACCGGCGGCCAGAAAGTCCCCGCAACGTAGTTGCCGCTCACGCAGATCGCCACTGCGAGCCCGCGCCGGCGCGTGAACCAGTGCGAGATGTCCGCCACCAGCGGGCCGAAAGTCGTCGACGTGCCGAGAAAGCCGATGAGCAGGCCGTGCGCGAGGATGAACGCCCACAGGCTGTTCGCTGAGGCGGCCAGCGCAAGGCCCGCGCCGAGGCACACGGCGCCGATCATGATCGGGCGCATCACGCCGTAGCGGTCGGTGAACCGCCCCATCAGGATGCCGCCGAGGGTGAACCCGACCATGGTGGCGGTATAGGGCAGCGAGGCATCGGCGCGCGAGACGCCGAACTCCGCCTGGATGAGCGGCAGCACCACGGTGACGGTGTACATGCCGCAGCCGCCGAGGCCCATCAGCAGGACCGCGGCGATCAGCCGCCGCCAGGCATAGGCGGACTCGATGCCCGAGTCGTTGAGCGGAACGGAACTCAAGCGGCCTTGGCGCTGATCGGCGAGGCGGGCTATTTTGCGGGAGCTGGCGCGGGAGCGGGCGGGGGCGGCGGAGTGTTGGGGACCGCCATGCACACGCCGCGCACGTACTTCTGGAATCCGCCCGGCACCATCACTTTCTTGCTCGCAGCCTCGCACTGATCGAGCGTCTCGTACGGCACGCGCAAGCTGAAGTTCTGGCCGGTGCAGGCCTGCCCACCCGAGGTCGGGCCGACGCATCCCTCGATGATGAGGAGGAGGAAGTAGGAAAGGTTCAGGACCATGGTGTGCTCGCAATATGCCCGATACGAAACGAGTATCGATGGCGCCCATGATAAACCACCCGTTCCGGTTTTGGTCCCGGCAATCCGCTTCGGTGTAGTCTTGCACAGCGTCCAACGCTGGAGGAAACGTGAAACATTGTGCACTTGCGTCAAAAGTTCTCGGCGCGATCCGGGTCTGCATCGCGGCCGTGCTGGCCGCCGGCGCGGTCGTTGGGACTGCTGCGGCGCAGGCCTACCCGTCGAAACCCGTGCGCCTCGTGATCGGCTTTCCGCCGGGCGGGCCCGCCGACATCTTCGGGCGCATCCTGGCGCAGGGGCTCTCGGCGAGCCTCGCCACGCCGGTGATCGTGGAGAATCGCGCCGGCGCGGGCGGCGTGGTCGGCGTGGACATGGTGGCGAAGTCGGCGCCTGACGGCTACACGCTGGCGATGAACAGCTTTTCGTCCGTCGCCATGGCGCCGTTTTCGCTTTCCAACATGCCTTACGACCCGAAGAAGGACCTCGCCCTGATCACGACGGTGGTGCGGGTGCCCGAAGTGGTCGTGGTCCATCCGTCAGTGCCTGCGGCCACCTTCGCCGAGCTCGTCGCCCATGCGCGCGCGAACCCCGGCAAGGTGAATTTCGGCTCCGCGGGCTCGGGCAGCATCACGCACCTCGCGGGCGAGCTGCTCAAGATGGACGCCCAGGTGGACATGGTGCACGTGCCTTACAAGGGCGCGGCGCCCGCCGTGAACGACCTGCTCGGCGCGCAGGTCCAGATGGGGATCTTCGATGTCCCGGTGGTGCTGCCGCATGTTCGCGCCGGCAAGCTCCGGGCGCTTGCGGTGACGAGCGCCAAGCGCGCCCCGTCGCTGCCCGAGGTGCCGACCACGGCCGAAGCCGGGTTTCCCAAGGTAAATTCCGACAACTGGTACGGTCTGGTCGCGCCGGCCGCGACCCCGCCCGAGATCCTTAGGCGCATCCATGCCGCAGCGATGGCCGCGCTGCAGTCGCCTGCCGTCGTCGAACAGTTCGCCAAGGTGAGCGGCACCGCGGCGCCTTCCACGCCCGAGGAGTACTCGGTATTCCTCGCGGCCGAGCAGGCCAAGTGGGGCGCCCTTATCCGCGCCATCGGCTTCAAAGAGTAACGCCTACTTGCCCCAGGAGTCCCGCAGCGTGACGGTGCGGTTGAAGACCGGCGCGCCGGGTTTGGAGTCCACGCGATCGGCCACGAAGTAGCCGTGGCGCTCGAACTGGAAGCGCTCTTCGGCCTTGGCATCGCCGAGCGCCGGCTCGAGCTGCGCGGTGATGACCTTCTTCGAATCCGGGTTGATGTCCTTGAGGAAGTCGGTGTCCCCGGCGCCCGGGTGCGGGACCTTGAAGAGACGGTCGTAGAGCCGGACCTCGGCGGCGTGCGAGTGCTTCGCCGACAGCCAGTGGATGTTGCCCTTGACCTTGTAGGTGTCGGCGCCGGGGGTGCCTGAGCGGGAATCCTCGAAGTAATTGCAGCGCACGGTGCCAGTGGCCGCGTCGTAGCCGATGCACTCGAGCACGAAGCCGTAGCGCAGGCGCACCTTGTTGCCGGGAAAGAGGCGAAAGTACCCCTTGGCCGGCACCTCCTGGTAGTCCTCGCGTTCGATCCAGAGTTCGCGCGAAAACGGCACCGGGCGCTTGCCCAGTTCGGGCTTCTGCGGGTGGTTGGGCGCCTCGCAGAGTTCCTCCTTGTCCTCGGGATAGTTCTCGATCACCAGCTTGAGCGGGTCCAGCACGGCGATGCGGCGCGGCGCGACCTCGTTCAGGTGCTCGCGCACGCAGTCCTCGAGCACCGAGAGGTCGATCCACGAGTCGGACTTGGACACGCCGATGCGGTCGCAGAAGGTGCGAAAGCCCTCGGGCGTGTAGCCGCGGCGGCGCGCGCCGACCAGCGTCGGCAGGCGCGGGTCGTCCCAGCCGTCCACGTGCTTCTCGTCCACCAGCTGGATGAGCTTCCTCTTGGACAACACCACGTAGGTGAAGTTGAGGCGCGCGAACTCGATCTGCTGGGGCAGGGGTCGCTCGAGCTGGCCGCCCTCGGCGAGCTTCTGGTTGAACCAGTCGTACAGCGGCCGGTGGTCCTGGAATTCGAGCGTGCAAACCGAGTGCGTGATGTGCTCTATGGCATCCGACACGCCGTGGGCCCAGTCGTAAGTCGGGTAGAGGCACCACGCGTCGCCCGTGCGGTGGTGGTGGGCGTGGCGAATCCGGTACATGGCCGGGTCGCGCAGGTTGATGTTCGGTGCGTCCATGTCGATCTTGGCGCGCAGGATGTGCGCGCTGTCCGGGTGCCTGCCCTCCTTCATCTCGCGCAGCAACCGCAGGTTTTCTGCGACGCTGCGGTCGCGGAAGGGGCTGTTCCTGCCGCCCTGGGTCAGGGACCCCCGCGTGGCGCGCATCTCGTCCGTGCTCTGGCTGTCGACATACGCGAGGCCGCGCGACACGAGGTGCTCGGCGAACCCGTAGAGCTTGTCGAAATAGTCCGAGGCGAAGAACTGGTGCGAGGTGCCGTTGGCTTCCCACGAGAATCCGAGCCAGTGCACCGCGTCGATGATCGAATCGACGTACTCCTGCTCTTCCTTGGTGGGGTTGGTGTCGTCGAAGCGCAGGTGGCACACGCCGCCGAAATCGCGCGCCAGGCCGAAGTTGAGGCAGATGCTCTTGGCGTGGCCGTAGTGCAGGTAGCCGTTGGGCTCGGGCGGAAAGCGCGTGCGGATTTTCGCCCAGTCGGT
>JANNWA010000102.1:0-7113 GCA_031408275.1 Pseudomonadota bacterium | reverse complement strand
CGTCGCCGTAGAAGAGCGCAGCGCCGAAGGCGCCCAGCATCGGCAGCACCACGCGCCAGCGCGGGAAGCGCTGCACCGCCGAGGACGAAAGCGCGAGCAGCGCCATGATGCCGCCCTCGCCCTTGTTGTCGGCGCGCATGATCAGCAGGACGTACTTGAGCGTCACAACCAGCATCAGCGACCACAGGATGGCCGAGATCCCCCCCAGGATGGTGGAGACCTCCAGCGGGATGCCGTGCGACGGATTGAAGACTTCCTTGGCCGCGTACAGGGGGCTGGTGCCGATGTCCCCGTAGACGATGCCCAGCGCCGCCAGGGTCAGGGCGGCGCGCGTCTCCTTGTGCTGCGATTCTCTGGTGTCCAAACAGGCACTCTCGTGCGGACTTGAGGGGCGCAATTTTGATGCCGCACCGCACTAAACGCAAATACACAAGCGCATGACGTAAATCAGGAAAAGCGAATTTCCTTGACCAAACCAAAAAGGCGGGGTATACCGCACCTGCAGGATTCTCAAGCAGTGAAAGTACAGTCCCGTTGTAACCGCTAGCGCGGTACTCATCAGGTCGTCGTTTTTCCCTTGACCTTCCAGCATTCGGGCGAACGCCCAATATCAACTTTTGTAAGGAAAATCGAAAATGGCAACCGGTACCGTGAAATGGTTCAACGACGCGAAGGGCTTTGGCTTCATCACCCCTGATGGCGGCGGCAAGGATCTGTTCGCACACTTCTCCGCGATCAGCGGCGAAGGCTTCAAGAGCCTCAAGGAGAACCAGAAGGTCTCCTTCGACGTCACCACTGGCCCGAAAGGCGAGCAGGCGACCAACATCAAGCCCATCTAGATCCGGCTTGCTGTAAAGAAAAAGCCCGGGAAACCGGGCTTTTTTATTCAGCCCGGGAAACCGGGCTTTTTCATTTCCGGGCCCAGCCCCCCTTCAGCGCAGCGAAGCGTTCAGCCTCTCGAGCATGTTCGCCCCCGGGCACAGGTCTTTCACCGAATACTTGTTGAACGCGACACCGGAAGTGTTGAGGTGCTGGTGCAGGTCGACCGAATCGGGCTTTGCGTACAGGAGGCCGGTGACCACCTCGCCCTTGGCCTGGTGCTCGAGGATGTAGTTCATCGCCTGGTTCCGGTCGCGCGGATCGTATTCCGGATGGATCTTGCGCAGGCGCAGGAAAGTGCCGTCGTGCTGCTCGACCTCGATCACCTCGCCTTCCGGGTAATCGACCTTGATCTCGCTCTTTCTCGGGATGAAGTCGATGCGGTTCACCGCCTCGTTGTGGGCGCGCACGTAGTCGTAGCTCTTGGTGCTGCCCGGGTGGTTGTTGAAAGCGACGCAGGGGCTGACCACGTCGATGAAGGCCGCGCCCTTGTGGGCGATGGCCGCCTTGATGATCGGCACGAGCTGGTGCTTGTCGCCCGAAAAGCTGCGCGCGACAAACGTGGCGCCCATGATCAGCGCCAGCGACACGGTGTCGACCGGCGCGTCGGTGTTTTCGACGCCGCGCTTTGACTTGGACCCCTGGTCCGCAGTGGCCGAGAACTGCCCCTTGGTGAGGCCGTACACCCCGTTATTCTCGAGGATGTAGACCATGTTCACGCCGCGGCGCATCACGTGCGCGAACTGGCCGATGCCGATCGAGGCCGAGTCGCCGTCGCCGGAGACGCCCAGGTAGAGAAGATCCCGGTTGGCGAGGTTGGCGCCGGTGAGCACCGAGGGCATGCGGCCGTGCACGGTGTTGAAGCCGTGCGAGTTGCCGAGGAAATAGTCCGGCGTCTTAGAACTGCAGCCGATGCCGGAGAGCTTGGCGACGCGGTGCGGCTCGATGTCCATCTCCCAGCAGGCCTGGATGATCGCGGCGGAGATCGAGTCGTGCCCGCAGCCCGCGCACAGCGTCGACACCCTGCCCTCGTAGTCGCGCCGGGTGAAGCCGACCTTGTTGGTCGGCAGGGTCGGGTGGTGGAGCCTGGGTTTGGTGATGTAGGTCATTACGCGGCCTTCCCTTTCTTGAGCGGCTCGACGTTCATGAGCCTCACCTGCTCGCCGATCTCGCCGGTGATGAAACGCGCGGTGATCGGCGTGCCGTCGTAGTGCAGGATCGGCATCACGCGCGCCGGGTCGATGTTCAGTTCGTTCACGATCATGCCGCGCAGCTGCGCGTCGCGGTTCTGCTCGACCACGAAGCACTGCTCGTGCTCGGCGATGAAATCGGCGACCGATTCCGGGAACGGAAACGCCCTCAGGCGCATCGTATCCACATGCACGCCCTGCGCTTCCAGCGCCTCGAACGCCTCGCTCATGGCCGGGCTGGTCGAACCGTAGTAGAGCACGCCGAATTTCGTTTTCTGCTTCGCCTTGCGCACCACCGGTTGCGGCACCAGGCCCTTGGCGGTCTCGAATTTGCGCAGCAGGCGCTGCACGTTGTAGATGTAGTCCGGCCCCGCCTCGGAGTACGTCGCGTAGGCGTTCTTGGTCGTCCCGCGCGTGAAGTAACCGCCCTTGTTCGGGTGCGTGCCGGGATAGGTGCGAAACGGGATCCCGTCGCCGTCCACGTCCAGGTACCTGCCGAACTCCTTGCCCGCGTCGAGCATCTCGCGCGTCATCACCTTGCCGCGGTCGTAGGCGCGGCTGTCGTCCCACTCGAAAGGCGCGCACAGGCGCTGGTTCATGCCGATGTCGAGGTCGGTCATCACGAACACCGGCGTCTGCAGCCGGTCGGCGAGATCCAGGGCCGCCGCCGCGTGCTCGAAGCACTCGTGCGGATCCTCGGGGAAGAGCAGGACGTGCTTGGTGTCGCCGTGCGAAGCATAGGCGCACGAGACGATGTCGGACTGCTGCGTGCGCGTCGGCATGCCCGTCGAAGGCCCCCCGCGCTGCACGTCGATGATCGTGACCGGGATCTCGGCGAAGTACGCCAGGCCGATGAATTCCGTCATCAGCGAGACGCCCGGGCCGGAGGTCGCGGTAAACGCCCGCGCGCCGTTCCAGCCCGCGCCGGTGACGATGCCGATCGAGGCCAGTTCGTCCTCGGCCTGCACGATGGCGTACTTGTGCTTGCCGGTGTCCTTGTCCACGCGCAGCTTGGAGCAGTAGCGCTCGAAGGCCTCGGCGACCGACGACGAAGGGGTGATCGGGTACCAGGCGCACACGCTCGCGCCGCCATAGACGCACCCCAGCGCCGCGGCGCTGTTGCCGTCGACGAAGATCTTGTCGCCGACGCTGTCGGACTTCTTCACGCGCAGCCCGATCGGGCACTTCAGGTTCTGCATCGCGTAGTCGCGCCCCAGCTGCAGGGCGTGCACGTTGGGCTTGAGCAGCTTCTCCTTGCCCTTGTACTGCTCGCCGATCAGCTCGGCGATCGCCCCGGCGTCCATGTCGAGCAGCGCGGACAGCGCCCCGATGTAGATGATGTTCTTGAACAGCTGGCGCTGGCGCGGGTCGGTGTAGGTCGCGTTGCAGATCTCGGTGAGCGGCAGGCCGATCACGGTGATGTCGTCGCGGAACTTCGACGCCGGCAACGGCTTGGTGTTGTCGTAGAAGAGGTACCCGCCGGGCTCGATCTCCTTCAGGTCGGCGTTCCAGGTCTGCGGGTTCATCGCCACCATCATGTCGACCCCGCCGCGGCGGCCGAGCCAGCCTTTCTCGGTGACCCGCACCTCGTACCACGTGGGCAGGCCCTGGATGTTCGAGGGGAAGATGTTGCGCGGGCTCACCGGCACGCCCATGCGCAGGATGGATTTCGCGAACAGCTCGTTGGCCGAGGCCGAGCCCGAGCCGTTCACGTTGGCGAACTTGATGACGAAGTCGTTGATTGCCTCGATTCTCTTCACGCCGGTCTTCATGCCGCTTTCCTGGTCTTTTCGTTGGAGCGGCATGCCGGTCCCGCATGCGTCATCTCGATGAGGAATTTCTGCATGTCCCAGGCGCCGGTCGGGCAGCGCTCGGCACACAGGCCGCAATGCAGGCACACGTCCTCGTCCTTCACCATCACGCGGCCGGTCTTGAGGCCGTCGGACACGTACAGGTCCTGGGACAGGTTCAGCGAGGGCGCCGTGAGGCGCGTGCGCAGGTCGGCCTCTTCGCCGTTCTGCGTGAAAGTGATGCAGTCCATCGGGCAGATGTCGACGCAGGCGTCGCATTCGATGCACGCGTCCTTCGCGAACACCGTCTGCACGTCGCAATTGAGGCAGCGCTGCGCCTCCTTGAACCCGGTCTTGGGGTCGAAGCCGAGTTCCACCTCGATCTTGATGCTCTTGAGGGTCTTCTCGGCCGACGCCCACGGAACGACGTTGCGCTCGTCCGGCGAGACGTCGTTATCGTAGCTCCACTCGTGGATGCCCATCTTCTGCGACAGCACCCGCACGTTCGGGTCCGGGCGCTCGGACATGTCCTCGCCCGAGAGCATCTTGTCGATCGACACCGCGGCCTCGTGGCCGTGCGCGACCGCCCAGATGATGTTCTTCGGGCCGAACGCCGAGTCACCGCCGAAGAACACGTTCTTGACGGTCGACTGCATCGTCACCGTGTCGACGACCGGCAGGCCCCACTTGTCGAATTCCAGGCCGATGTCCTTCTCGATCCACGGAAAGGCGTTTTCCTGGCCGACCGCGATCAGAACGTCGTCGCATTCGACCAGCACGTCCGGCTCGCCGGTCGGCACCAGGCTGCGGCGCTTGTTCACGTCATAGATGGCCTTCACCTTCTCGAAGGTCATGCCGGTGAGCTTGCCGTCCGTGTGCTCGAAGGTCTTCGGGACCATGTAGTTAAGTATGGGGATGCCTTCGTGCATCGCGTCCTCCTTCTCCCAGGGCGAGGCCTTCATCTCCTCGAACCCGGAGCGGACGATGACCTTGACCTCCTCGCCGCCCATGCGCCTTGACGAGCGGCAGCAATCCATTGCCGTGTTGCCACCGCCCAGCACGATCACGCGGCGGCCGATCTTCTCGATATGGCCGAAGGAGACCGAGGAGAGCCAGTCGATGCCGATATGGATGTTCTTGGCGGCCTCCTTGCGGCCCGGGACGTCGAGGTCGCGGCCGCGCGGGGCGCCGGTGCCCACGAAAATCGCGTCGTAGCCTTCGGCGAGGATTTTCTTCAGCGAATCCACGTGCTGGCCGCTGCGGAATTCGACCCCCATGTCGAGGATGTAGCCGGTCTCCTCGTCGATCACTGCCTCGGGCAGGCGGAAGCGCGGCACCTGGGTGCGCATGAAGCCGCCGGCCTTCTTGTCCGACTCGTACACCACCACGTGGTAACCCAGCGGCACGAGGTCGCGCGCGACCGTCAGCGACGCCGGTCCGGCGCCGATGCAGGCGACCGTGCGGCCGTTCTTCTTGCCCGCCTTGGGCAGGCGCTTGGTGATGTCGTCCTTGTTGTCCGCGGCCACGCGCTTCAGGCGGCAGATCGCCACCGGTTCGGCCTTCTCGAGGTTTTCCTCCTCGACACGGCCGCGCCTGCAAGCGGGCTCACAGGGGCGATCGCAGGTACGGCCAAGGATGCCGGGAAATACATTCGATTCCCAATTGACCATGTAGGCGTCTGAATACCGCCCTGCGGAGATCAAACGGATGTATTCGGGGACCGGGGTGTGGGCCGGGCAGGCCCATTGGCAATCGACGACTTTGTGGAAATAGTCGGGTACTCGGATATCGGTTGGGTGCAACTCCCACTCCTCTTGTTGACCCCTTGTTTTTTGGCATCCTGGCGCCGCGGGGCCGGTTTCGGCGGTGGGCAAGTCTACTCTCCCTTCGCGCAGGTGAAAAGTGTGGCTTATCAAGCACTAATAGAAGGGTTTTTGGTGTATTTGGTTCGCTATTCGGACGCTATCCGCAGACTGTCACCAGCACGCACGATTTGGCGGGTACGGTGCGCTTTAGGCGACAATGCGCCATGGGCAAAGAAGCCAACGCCGTCGATCTGGATTTCACGGGAATTCTCAGTATCAAGACGCTGGCCGCCGCACTACCCCCGCTGCCCAGGAAAATGCCCGAAGACGTCGTCATTGGCGCCAAAGCGCTGCAGAAAGGGGGCTTTTTCGTCAATATCACCAATCCCGGTGTACGGCGCGCGGCGCCCCCCGGCAAAGCCCCTGCGAAGCCGACGGTGCTGATCGTCGAGGACGACCCCTCCACACTGCTGCTGATCGAGCACGTGCTTGTCGGGGGTGGGTACCAGGCCCGCAGGGCCTCCAGCGGCGCGGGATTTGTCGCCGCAATCAAAGTGCCGCCGGTGCCAGACCTGATACTGCTCGACCTCGAACTGCCGGACATCAGCGGGTTCCGCATCCTGCTCAAACTGCGTCAGCACCCGCAGACCAAGACCCTGCCGGTAGTCATCCTCAGCGCGCACTCGGAACCGAAAATCGTATTCCAGGGCATCAGCCTGGGGGCGAACGGCTACATCTCGAAGCCGACCAAGGCGGGCATCCTGCTGGAGGCCGTCAAGGCGGTGCTCGGCGCCTGACCCGCGCCTGCAGGGGACCGTCGGCGAAAAAAAAGCCACCCGAAGGTGGCTTTTTCGCTCGGGCTGTTGCCGCCCTATTCCGTGACCCGCTCGGCTGCATTGCGGTTCATCTCGGCCTTGGACTTGCGCCCCGGCGCGGGCTTGGGGATGTACCCGGCCGCACGGTAGAGGGTGCCGTCGATCTTCTTGCCGTCGGTGTAGCGGATCACGCGGCACGTGGTGACTTCGCCGCGCATGGACAGGACCGACAGGCTCTGGCGCGCCTCCGCGAGGGGGATTCCGGTTCCGACGGCGATTTCCGAATCCAGTTTCTCGCCGTGGCCCTTCAGGTACTTGATGATTTCGTCCAATTCAATCCTCCTGTTGTCTACCAATGCGGTCTGCGCGTGCTGTCTGCTATTACGGTTACAACTCCTTGATAATACTGGCGTCCCCTGCGGGATTCGAACCCGCGTACTCACCGTGAAAGGGTGATGTCCTAGGCCTCTAGACGAAGGGGACTAAAACTTGCTGCCCATGTGCGCAGCGCGTTAACCGTGGTGGAGGTAAGCGGGATCGAACCGCTGACCTCTTGCATGCCATGCAATCGCTCTCCCAGCTGATCTATACCCCCACGCGAGGGCGCGAAGTATAGCGGGAAGCCCGCTGTTTT